>JAKABE010000186.1 GCA_021801945.1 Acidobacteriota bacterium | reverse complement strand
GGGCGCGGAGTACGATCCGCAGAGCGCGGCCATCTCGTCGGCCTACACGGCTCTGATCAACTCCTACCTGCGCAGCACGCTAAAGTACGGCGCCAACCAGGTCTACCTGCCCCAGGCAATCTTCGGCAAGGTTCTCTGGGACATGACGCGCCACGGGCGCCGCGGCATGTTTTCGGCCGCCTCCGGACTGAATGTCAGCACGGACCTGGCCGACGCCATGAAGACCAATCCCCACTTGAAGGTAATGGTCAACGGCGGCTATTACGACCTGGCCACGCCCTTCTTCGGAGCCATGTACGAGGAGAAGCATTTGCCCATTCCGCCGTCTCTGGCCAAGAACATCGAGTATGACTGGTACGAGTCGGGCCACATGGCCTATGT
This sequence comes from Acidobacteriota bacterium, assembly GCA_021801945.1. The sequence continues at coordinate 6,218 of JAKABE010000186.1, read as the reverse complement.
GCGCGACGAGTGCCGCAAGCAGCTCCACGACCGCGTCGCGGCGTTCATCAAGGAGACTGGAAGCGGCACGAAGTAGACGCAAACCAAGAGAGCCTGATGATTCCAGGGAAAATCCGCGGTTCGAGTGCCGTTTCATCGCGATTTGATAACGGCGCATTGGGCTGCATTGGGGTGTATTGGGTTGCATTGAGCTAGATGGGGTTGCCCCATCCTTTCGCCCGTTCTTTGGGCGAAAGGATGGGCGCTCCCGGCGTGCTCAACTCCTTGGCGTAAATCAGCGCCGCCCGTCCGCGCCCGTAGTAGCGCTCTTCCCTGCCTTGGCGTCGGTACCCGTGCGCCTCATAGAGCCGGATCGCCGGCGCGTTTTCCGCCTCCACGTGCAGCCAGATGACGCTGGCGCCTGCGGCACGGGCCGAGCCCTCAATCCGCCGCAGCAGCTCTCCGCCGACGCCGCGGCCGCGCGCCTCCGCCGCCACTTCGATGGTGGGAATGTAGGCGACGGTCTCGCCAGACTTAATGGACCACGCGGTGATGGCAAAGCCGGCCATCCGCCCCTTCTCCTTCGCGATCCAGGTAGCGGTATGGGAACTGGATACAAGTTGCCGCAGATACGCGCGCCCAAATCGCAAGGGCGGTTCGAAGCACGCTTCCTCGATGGCGTAGAGCTGGGTGAAGTCGGCGGGGCGATAGAGGTGGAAGTCCACAAGAGAAATGGTAAGGATTTTCTGCAGCGAAGATTTTTGCTGCCCCACCTTAGCACAAAAAATGCGCTAGGGCGGGGCACCCGCACCCGAATCCTGGACCGGATCGAAGACCCGATTACACCTTGGCTTCGAGCCCGGCGATGACGTTGAAGAAACGCTGATCCAGGCGTCGGTTAGTGGCGATAGCGTCCTTGATAGGGATATCAGTAATGTCGGTGCCGCGCAGCACGGCGATGCGCCCCCACTTCTGCTCATGCACCATGTCGATGGCGCGCAGGCCGTAGCGCTGCCCCAGTAGCCGGTCGTAGGCCGTGGGAACGCCGCCGCGCTGGGTATGGCCCAGGTTCACGGAGCGGGTCTCGTAGCCGGTCTTCTTTTCGATCAGGTCCGCCAGTGCCTCACCGATGCCCGACAATCGCACATGGCCGAACGAATCCACCTGCGCCGAGCCGACTACCTGACCCACCTCCGGCAGTTGGCAGCCCTCCGCAACTACCACCACGCCGTAATGCTTGCCGTGGTCGTAGTTGTACTTGAGCAGCGCGCAGACGTGGTCGATGTCGATTGGCTTTTCGGGGACCAGAACGACGTGGGCGCCGCCGGCAATGCCTGCGGCATAGGCGATCCAGCCCGCGTCGCGCCCCATTACCTCGACCACCACCACGCGGTTGTGCGAGTCGGCGGTGGTGTGGATGCGGTCCACGGCCTCGGTGGCGATCATCACCGCCGTATCGTAGCCAAAGGTCGCGTCGGTGCCACTTATGTCGTTATCGATGGTCTTGGGCACCCCGACGCCGTGCACGCCGTTTTCACACAGAAACTGCGTCACCGACTGGGTGTCGTCGCCACCCAGCGCGATCAGAGCGTCGATCTTGTTGGCCGCTAGAACCTCCCGCACCTTGTCAATGCCGCCCGGAATCTTCTTCACATTGGTGCGCGAGGAGTGCAGAATGGTCCCGCCCTTCAACTGGATGCCGTCGGTATTTTCAAGCGTGAGGGGAATGAAGTTGTTGTCCAGCACCCCGCGCCAGCCATTGAGAAAGCCAATAAACTCGTCTCCGTAGTGGTTAATGCCCTTTTTCACGGCTGCATAAATCACCGCATTCAATCCGGGACAATCGCCGCCCCCGGTCAATAAACAAACTCGCATCGCAAAGTCTCCTCACAGCATTCGCACGGCCACCGAGGGCCGCGCGCGGGAGTGCTCCCTAGGTCGCACCGCGATCCTGCGGATTGGCTCCGTCGCGGCGCCCTAAACAGTGTACTCTGCCCCTGGAATCCGCAATCGTGACCGCCCGCACCCCGCAGGACACCGGTTGCCCTCGGATCTTGCGCTGTGCGCGGCTCCCTGCAATGATTGAATCAAGGTATGCCCGGAGTCGGTGCGCTGCTCTTGCTCGCCTTCGTTTGCCTGGTCGTTATCGTGCTGCTCGTGCTCCTGCAGCTGACGCGCCTGGGATTCATTGTCCGTACATCCATCCCCGACCGCCCTCGCCGGCGGATGTTTTTGGCTTCGGTCTCGTTTTTCCTCACCTTTCTTGGCCTTCGCATTCTGGTGCACTTGATTGTGTGGCACCTGGGACCGTTCCAGTACGTGATCCTGCACGGACGGCATATTCACCACCTGGTCTGGGGCATCTTCATTCTTCTCCTGGTGGGCTACGGTTGGGTGCTCGACGTGGGCCGGGCGCACACTCCGCTGGGGATCTTCATGAGCCGCCTGATGGCGATCAGTTACGGTGCTGGGGCGGCACTCACGCTCGATGAGTTCTCGCTGTGGCTTGACCTGTCGCCCAGCGCCTATTGGTCGAGCGCCGGACGGCTCAGCATCGATGCTGTGATCCTTTTTGGCGCTCTGTTGGCCGTGGGCGCCGGCGGCGCGCCGTTTTTCCGCGCCCTCAAGCGAATGTGGATTCAGCCCATTCTCTTCCCCGGCAAATTATGGCGGCTCAGTTCGACGGCTCGGCGCGCGCGGTTGCTTCGTCCGCGTAAAGCTCGGCGATCACCGCGGCATAGCGATCGTTGATTACGCGGCGCTTGAGTTTCATAGAAGGCGTCAACTCGCCGGTCTCCTGCGTCCACTCCTCGCCCACCACGCGAAACCGCTTCAGCGTCTCGAAATTGGCCAGATCGGCGTTCACCTGGCGCACGATTTCGCCATACAGCGCCGTAACACGCGGGTCGCCCACCAGTTGGGTACGCGATTTGCACTCGATCCCCTGCTGCCGTGCCCAGGTCTCCAGGGCCGCAAAGTTGGGCGCGATGAGCGCGCAGATGAACTTATGCTTGTCGCCCACCAGAGCCGCCTGTGCCACCAGAGGGCTATTTTTCAGCTTGTTTTCGATGGGCTGCGGCGCAACGAGCTTGCCGCCGGAGGTTTTGAGCAGCTCCTTTTTTCGGTCGGTGATGAAGAGGAATCCATCGCCGTCGATGTGCGCGATGTCTCCGGTGCGGAACCAGCCCTCGGCGTCGAAACACTCGGCGTTCGCCGTCGGCTTCTGCCAGTAGCCCGCGAACACCGAAGGCCCGCGCACCAGCAGTTCTCCATCTTCGGCCAGCTTCAGTTCCACGTTGGGCAAAGGCCAGCCGGCCGAGCCCATACGGTGAAGGAGCGGCGTATTCAGCGAGATCACGGGCGAGGTTTCGGTGAGCCCGTAACCCTCCCAGAGCGCGATGCCGACGGCAGCAAACCAGCGCGCCGTGTCCAGCCCCAGCGGCGCTCCGCCGGAGATAAATATCCTAACCCGCCCGCCGAAGGCCGCACGCACCTTGGAGTAGATGAGCTTGTTGGCCAACTTCCAGAGCGGCGCGGAAGGCCGGCGGCCGTCGTAGACCGTATCGCCGTGACGGCGGCCTAAATCAACCGCCCAGGCCAGCAGGCGCTTCTTGACCGGCGAGAGCGAGGCTTGGCGCTCCACCTCCTGGCGGATCTTCTCAAAGACCCGTGGTACGCCAACGATCACCGTGGGCCGGACCTCCCGCATGGCCTGGGGCAGCCTGTCGAACTGCGAGCAGTAGGCGATCTGCGCTCCGGCGTTGTACATCACGTAGTCGAGAGCACGCGCGGTGATATGAGAAAGGGGCAGAAACGAGATGCAGGCGTCATTTGAATCGAAGTGGAAGTCTACCGCCGTGTGGTTCTGGTTGGCGGCGATATTGCCGTGCGTAAGGGCCACTCCCTTGGGTTCGCCGGTTGTGCCCGAGGTATAGATCACCGTAGCCAAGTCCTTCGGTTCCACGGACCGCACCAACGCATCGAACACCGGATCGCGCTCAGCAGCGCGGGCATCGGCGCCGGAGAGCAGCTCGCTCATCGCGAATGCTCCCTCCGCAGCCGGACAGTCCATCATCACAATGTGTTCGAGCGGCGTCTGGGCGCGTACGGATTGAAGCTTGTCGAACTGCTGGCGTGTAGAAACCACGGCGATGCGGCAGCCGGCATCGCGCACCAGCGCCGCCATCTGCTCGGCCGTAAGCGTGGGATAGATGGGCACGTCGGCGGCCCCGATGGCCAGCGCGGCAAAATCGGTGACGGCCCACTCCCAGCGGTTCTCCCCGATGAGGGCAATGCGGTCGCCTTTTTGCGCACCCCAATTTAAAAACACGCCGGCCAGTGCCCGCACGCGCTGGTAGATCTGATCAGAGGAGATGGGCTGCCAGCGACCTTGATCGTCTTGCCAAAGAACGGCGCACGGGTTAGCCGCCAAGGCAATGCGGCAGAATAGATCATTTACGGTGGAAACCGGAGAGCTTGTTGTCATTCTCGTTCAGTTTGACCTGAAGGAAATTTACGGCGCGCGGCCAATCGAGAGTGTATCAGCGAGGGCGGCAGCTCGTCGGTAATAACCTCAGAATTCCCGGCGGAGGCCGGGATTGCCCCGTTTGCCGCCCGCTTTGCACATCGCCCGCTCGCTATCGATCCCTCATCGCCCCTTCAACCGCAGGTAACGCCGATGGTGCCAATCCCATAGCCAGCCCATTGCTTTCTTCCAACCAGGTGCGATGAGTCGTAGACTGGTAAAGGAATTGGGAGACCCTTCTCCTCCAAGGCGCAATTCCAGTTCGTTTTTCACTGCTATGCCCGAACACGCCCTGGCTTTCTCCCCCAGCGAACTCGATGCGGCCGTCCTCAGCCACCTGGCTGCGGCCGAGCGCGCCACACTAGCTGCGGTGATTACACTGGCCGCGGTCAATCTCGTCGCGCACCCCATTCCCTTCCTGGACCGGATATTTGTCAACAGTTGGCGGCTCATGGGTGCCGAATCGGCCTTCCTCATCCTCTTCACCGCTCTCGGCTTGATTCTCGCCAATCACCACCATTCCAAACTATTGAGCAGCATAGGTCTTGTCCTGACGATCCTGGTTGTACTTTCCTCGACAGCCGTCCTCTCTGCGCACTTGCCTGCGCACCTACCTGGCGCCGGCTCTCCGTTCCCAGGTGCTCGGGGCTCGTCATCCTCCGCCCCGGGACCGATGTCTCCTCATGCGGCAAGCGGCTTCCTCCTGCTGGGACTGGCAATGATCTCCATCCAGGCACGCAGGCGCATCACCTCCTACCTTGCCGACTTCTTGATGGCCTGCGCCGTCTTCCAAACACTGGTCGTCGTCTCCGGACACTTTCTTGCGCTTTCGCCCCTTTTTACTCCCATTACGCCCTCGATAACATCCTCGCAAACCATGCTGTGCCTGCTGGCGCTTACAGGTGTGGCCTTCTTCCGCCGGGCGGAGAGAGGGGCTTTCTCGATCCTGCTGCTGCAAGGGGTCGGCAGCAGGATCGCGCGCTTCCTTTTCCCCTTGATGCTTGTCCTGCCGTTTCTGCGCGAGGGGATTCGCGCCCGCCTCATCAATGTCCACCGGATGCCACCCCATTACGTCACGGCGTTTCTCGCCACGGTGGCGGCGATAGTGGCGATGGCCCTGTTAATGGCTCTCGCCTGGTACATCAACCGCCAGGAGATCGATATTCGCGACCTTTCACTCCGCGACCACCTCACCGGCCTCTACAATCTGCGGGGATTCCGATTACTGGCGGAGCAGGCGCTGCGCCTGGCGCATCGATCGGGGCTGCCATTCTCGGTTTTGTTTATCGATCTCGACGATCTGAAACAAACCAACGATTTGTTTGGCCATCAGGCTGGCTCCGATCTCCTGGCAGAAACGGCGAAGGTCCTGCAAAACGTCTTTCGTGAAACCGACGTGGTGGGACGCATCGGCGGGGATGAGTTTGCCGTGGCCGGTCAATTGAGCCCAGTAGCGGTCAATATCGCCATCCGGCGGCTGGAGGAAACCGTGGTGCAGAGAAATAGCGGCGCGGGCCGGCCCATGAACCTGACCTTCAGCTCGGGGTACGCCACCTCCAAGCCAGTCCGGCGCGAATCCCTCGATGAACTGCTGGCCAAGGCCGATGAAGCGATGTACGAGGTCAAGCGCCGCAAGAAGGAATTGGTCACTTAGGCCGGCCTCCGGTGTCTCGTCAGACCCCGGCCAATCTGCCGGTCTTGCATACTTATGCAC
>JAKABE010000185.1 GCA_021801945.1 Acidobacteriota bacterium | reverse complement strand
ATCGTGGAGCGCAACGAATCGGAGACACAGCGCGTAGAGGCTGAAAAGATCGTTGCCCAGTTGCAGGACCGGGAAGGAACCGAGATCCTGCATCTCGGCTACCGCCAGGGGCCGGACCTGCCGATTCTGCAAAGCGGTTTCCCCAACTCGCACTTCGTCTGCTTTCCCTATGAGACGCAGCGGACCGGGATCTATGCGGCGGGCGCGGTGCGCGCGCCCATGGACTCGCAACTGGCCGCCGAGGACGCATGTGGGGCCATGATGAAGGCCATCCAGAGCGTGGAGATGGCGGCCAATGGACAGGCTGTGCACCCGCGCGCCGGCGATCTCTCCTATCCCAACTTCGCCTTGCAGCGCTGCACCCAGTGCAAGCGCTGTACGGTGGAGTGCCCGTTCGGCGCCATCGACGAGGACGAAAAGGGCACGCCCAGGTTCAATCCCTACCGCTGCCGCCGCTGCGGTATCTGCATGGGGGCCTGCCCGGAGCGCATCATCTCGTTCAAAAACTATTCGGTGGACATGATCGCCGGCATGGTGAAGGCGATTGAGGTGCCAGACGAGTTCGAGGACAAGCCGCGCATTCTGATCTTCGCCTGCGAGAACGATGCCTATCCCGCCCTGGACCAGGCCGGCATCCGCCGCGCCTCTTACGACGCCAGCGTGCGTGTCATTCCGCTGCGTTGTCTGGGCTCGATGAACATCGTCTGGATCGCCGACGCGCTCTCGCGCGGCATCGACGGTGTGATGCTGATGGGCTGCAAGTTCGGCGACGACTACCAGTGTCACTTCATCCGCGGCAGTGAGCTGGCCAATCGCCGGCTGGAGAACGTCAAGGACACGCTCGAACGGCTGCAACTGGAGTCAGGGCGGGTCGAACTGGTGCAGTTGGGGATCGACGAAGGCGGCCGTATTCCCGAACTCATCGATGACTTTGTGGCGCGGGTCCGCGAGCTGGGCCCGAACCCATACAAGGGGTTTTAGCCATGGCAGACGCGTTGATGGTCCAACCCGACCGGGAGTTCCTCCGCGAAGTGACCGAGAACAGCGGCGGAGACTTGAAGAAGTGTTTTCAGTGCGCGACCTGCAGCGCGGTCTGCTCGCTCTCCACCGAGTCGCGACCCTTCCCGCGCCAGCAGATGCTGGAGGCGCAATGGGGAATGGGGGAGCAGTTGATCGGCGATCCGGCCATCTGGCTCTGCCACGATTGCGGCGACTGCACGGCCCGCTGCCCGCGTGGCGCGCGGCCGTCGGCGGTGATGGATGCGCTTCGCATGGCCGCGATCCGGCGGCTGGCCTTTCCGCGCTTCATGGGCAGCATGGTGGGACGGCGCGAGAACGGCGCCTTCCTGTTCCTGCTTTCCGCACTGATTCTGCTTTCCATTGCGATCCTGCCCGCCTTTCATTCCGCGGTGAGGCCGCTGATCTTCGCCGATATGTTTCCTAAGGACAGGCTGGAGCCGCTGTTCTACGTTGTGTGCGCGTATGTGGCGCTGGCGCTGGCGATGGGCGTTGCGCGCTTCATCAAAGCCTTGCGCGCGGCCGGAGTGGACGGCGCGATCTTGCCCGCTTTGGCTCCAACTTTGTTGGAGATCATTCGCCATCGCCGCTTTGCGAGTTGCGGCACGGGCCAAAACCGGCGGTGGGGACATCTGCTCGTGTTGAGCAGTTTTCTGGGTCTTGCCGTCATGGGCACTACGGTCGGCATCGGCAGCATGTTCGGCCTCATCGATACGCCCATTCCTCTCGACAATCCGCTCAAGATCTTTGCCAACGCCTGCGCGCTGGTGCTTGTCGTCGGAGTCGCGATTCTGATCTGGAATCGCGTGACGAACCAGGAAAAGCGCATCGGGAGCTCGTTTTGCGATTGGTATTTCGTATCTCTTCTGGGCGGCGTGGGGCTCACTGGAATTCTCTCCGAGACGCTGCGCCTGGCGCAGAACCCCGATTGGATGTACTCGGTCTACTTCATCCATCTTTCGCTGGTACTCACGTTGTTCCTTTGCACTCCCTATTCGAAGTTCGTTCATTTCCTTTACCGGACCATTGCCATGGCAGCTACATGGCAGGAAAGCAAGTCACCTGGCCGGGTACAGTTGGCCGCTGGTGGCCCGGACGCCGCACTCCCTGAAGGTCCCGGCCTTCATCACGCGATTGGAACGAGGTCTTGATATGCACAAACTGGTCTCTCCACATGGCAGTTCCGAGTTGAAGCCCTTATTGCTGGAGGGTCGTGAGCGGGCAGAGGAAATCCAGCGGGCGGTGCACCTGAAGCATGTTCCGCTGACCAGCCGGGAAACCGGCGACCTGATCATGATGGGCATCGGCGCATTCACGCCTCTCGACGGCTTCATGGGGCACGACGATTGGAAGGGTTGCTGCGACGACTACGCCCTTCCTAGCAAGAAAGGGCTTTTCTGGCCCATTCCCATCACCCTTTCCACCGACGAGCTGCACGCCAGTTCCATCGCTCCGAACGAGGAGGTGGCGCTCTGGGACGTTGAAACCGACTCCCTGGTGGGCACCATGAAGGTGGAAGAGAAGTACACCATCGACAAGGAACACGAGTGCAAGCAGGTCTTCCGCACCGTCGACCCCAAGCATCCTGGGGTGCAGAAGGTGATGGAGCAGGCTGCGGTGAACTTGGCTGGCCCCGTCAAGGCGCTTTCGGAGTCGTATTTCCCCGAGGAGTTCAAGGGCATCTACCAGCGTCCTGCCGAAGCCCGCAAAATCTTCGAGGAGCGTGGCTGGAGCACGGTTGCCGCTCTGCAACTGCGCAACCCCATGCACAACTCGCACGCCTACCTGGCCTGGGTCGCCGTCGAGGTCTGCGACGGTGTTTACGTACATCAGCTTCTTGGCAAGCTCAAGCCCGGAGACATTCCGGCCGATGTGCGTGTGAAGGCGATTGATGCTCTGATCAACAAGTATTTCCGCAAGGAGCGCGTGTTGCAGGGCGGCTACCCGCTGGAGATGCGCTATGCCGGCCCACGCGAGGCGCTGCTCCATGCTACCTTCCGTCAGAACTACGGCTGTTCCCACCTCATCGTGGGGCGTGACCACGCCGGGGTCGGTGATTACTACGGTCCCTTCGACGCACAGAAGATCTTTAATGAGATTCCCGCCGGCGCGCTGAAGACGCAGGCGCTCTCTATGGATTGGACCTTCTACTGCTACGAGTGCAAGAGCATGGCCTCCATGAAGACCTGCCCGCACGAGAGCAAGGCGGTCATCGACGAGAACGGCAACTACCAGGGAGGCGCGCGGCTGTTGCTCTCGGGGACCTTGCTGCGCAAGCTGATGAGCGAAGGCAAGCCCGTGCCTGCCGAGTTCTCCAAGCCGGAGGTAATTGCCATCCTCAAGCAGTATTACGACAGCCTGGAGGAGAAGGTGGAAGTGCAGCTCCACGGTGCGGCTACCGGGAATGTAAAGCCGAAGCAGTAGGGGGCCGCGCAGACGGGTGTTGATCCAAATCCTGCACGAGGCGGGCCGGTGCTGGCCCGCTTCGTGCATAGTTACTGGCCAGCGAGGAACGGAAACGTCACCATGGCAGTCATTACCATTTCCCGGGGATCGTTCAGCGGCGGAAGAATGCTGGGCGAGCGTTTGGCCGCAAAGCTAGGCTATCGCTGCGTCGACCGCGACGCCATGGTCGAACGGGCGGCGGCTAGCGGCGTTTCTGCGCAGGAGCTCCTCGATGCACTGCTTACGGCGCCCAATCTCCTCGAGCGCCTCCGTCACACACGCTACAAGTATCTGGTTCTTCTGCAAGCGGCGCTGGCCGAAGAGGTGCAGTCCGGCAACGTGGTGTACCACGGCAATGCCGGGCATCTTCTGCTGCAGGGTGGCGGTCCTGTCTTATGCGCGCGCGTCATTGCGCCTCGGGAGTTCCGCATTGCCATGGCCATGGGCGCGCTGCGCAGGAGCAGGGACGAGGCTATCGCTTATGTTGAGCGAGTGGATGAGGAGAGGCGCCAGTGGACCCGCTACCTGTACGGCGTGGAATGGGAGGACATCTCAATCTACGATGTCATCATCAATCTGGAACAACTGGGCATCGAGCAGGCTTGCGAGATCCTGGCCGGCATGGGAAAGCGTCGCTGCTTTGAGGCTACCACGGAGTGCCAGGAGCAGATGGAGAACCTGGTGCTCGCCAGCCGCGTGAAAGCGCGGCTCGCTCTCGATGAGGCCACGGCGCACCTGGAGTTCGAGGTCGCAGCTGCCGGCGGCCGAGTCACCATTCAGGCCAACCTGTCCAGCCCGCAAGAGATAGTGGACGCTCGGCGCATAGCGGAGTCTACCCCTGGGGTCAGGAGCGTGGATTTGGGCATGGCAGCGTAGAGGACGCGGGTAGACTAGTCACCATGCCTGTCATCACTATTTCGCGAGGAGTCTGCAGCGGCGGCGAAACACTGGCCGAGCGCGTGGCGGAATCCCTGGGCGCCCGCTGTTTGGGAAGGGAAGAACTGACGCAACGCGCAGCGGCAAGCGGCGTGCCGGAGACCGAACTGCAGGACGCACTGCTGAAGTCACCCGGTCTGCTGGAACGTCTATGGCCTAGAAAGCGCCAGTATCTGGCGCTGATCCGCGCCGCGTTGGCCGAGGAAGCCATCGAGGGCAATCTCGTCTACCACGGCAACGCCGGGCATCTGCTGTTGCAGGGCGCCGGTCCGGTGTTGCGGGTGCGAATCGCGGCCCCACTCGCCATGCGCTTATCGATCGCGCAGGAACGCATGGGGCTTTCCGCAGGAGAGAGCGCGGCTTTCATCGCGCGCAGCGACGACGAGCGCCGCGATTGGACCCGATTCCTCTATGGCGTCGAGTGGGGTGACCCGTCGCTGTACGACCTGGTGCTCAATCTCAACCACACAGAGATGGAGGATGCCTGCGAAGCAGTCATCGCCACGGCGCGGATGGAGTGTTTTGCGTGGACTCCGGAGCGGCGCGCCCAAATGAAGGATTTTGCTCTCATCAGCCGCATCCGCGCCGCTCTTGCGCTGGATCGCGGCACCGCACAACTCGATCTCGAGGTTTCGTGTCGTTCCGGCATCGTCGAGATTCGAGGTTTTGTGGGAAGCCAGCGAGGCATTCGCGAGGTGGAACGGGTGGCCGGCGCGGTGCCCGGCGTCCGCCACCTCGATTTGGACGAACTGGTGGTTTATCACGACGTTTGAGCCGGAGTCCGGGGTGCGGAAAGCCCCTGGACTGGAGGCAATGGCAATGCGGCATTTTCGTTTCGGTCATGGACTCGTGCAGTGGAGGGCGACCGCTGCCGGCGCGGGCCCTCACCGCTTGGCCCTCAGTCACGAGCCGCTGCGATGGTTTGCCGCCAGGCCTGGGTACCGCTGGTGGGTCGTCGGCACTGTTTGCTTGGGCGCGTTCATGGGTCAGCTCGATGCTTCCATCGCCACCCTGCTCATTCCTACGCTACGCAACGTGTTCCACGACCCGCTGGCCGATGTGGAGTGGGTGGCCATCGCCTATCTGCTAGTCCTGGTCGGGCTGGTGGTCATGTTCGGCCGCCTGGCCGATATGTTTGGCCGTAAGGAGATGTACACGGTTGGGTTTCTGGTCTTTTCCGTCGGCTCAGCGGCCTGTGGGCTTTCAGCGCGCCTGGAGGTGCTCATCCTCGCCCGAATCGCGCAGGCCGTGGGAGCTGCCATGCTTCAGGCAAATTCGGTTGCCATTATCACCCAGGCCGTGGATCGAAACGACCTGGGGCGGGCGATCGGTATACAGGGAGCTGCGCAGGCGGTCGGCCTTTCTGTAGGTCCTGCACTGGGCGGTTTTCTCATCTCGACTTTGGGTTGGCAATGGGCGTTTTATATCAACCTTCCGGTGGGCGCCGTGGGAACTTTGATGGGATGGCTGGTGTTGCCGACTTCCAGATCCGGACAGACCCAGGCAGAGCCGTTCGATTGGCTCGGTCTCGCTATCTTTGCGCCCGGAACTGTGATCGCCATGTACATCGCTACCCAAGGACAAATTGTTGGGTGGGCCTCGCCGATGATGCTCTTCCTCCTGGCGCTCTCGCCGGTTCTGCTCCTCTTGTTCTTGCTGAGGGAGCATCGGGCGCGCTTCCCTATGGTGGATCTACAGCTTTTCAAAGACCGTCTGTTTACTGCGAGCATCGTCGCCGGCTTGCTCTCGTATGCCGTGTTGTTTGGCGCTTTATTTCTCATTCCCATTTTTCTCGAACGCGCGCTACGGCATAGTCCTGAATCGACAGGCCTGACTCTCACCGCGGTGCCTGTGGCGCTAGCCGTGGCGGCGCCCTTCGCTGGCTATCTCTCCGACCGTTTTGGATCGCGAGGCTTGACGGCGGGCGGAATGCTGATTTCCGGATGCGCGCTTTTGCTGCTCGAGAAGGTACCGGCGGGAGCCTCGCTGCCGCTGATGGCCGTTCTTGCGTTGCTGGGGCTAGGTGTGGGCGCGTTTACCCCGCCCAATAACGCCGCCATTATGGGAGCAGCGCCGCGGAACCGCCTCGGGGTCGCCGGCGGCATTCTCAACATGACGCGTGGCTTGGGCACGACCTTCGGTGTGGTTGGCACCGGCGCGGTTCTTACCTGGTGGCAAAGAATCTTTGGCGAGGAGTGGAAGCCTGGAGATGGACGCAGGGTT
>JAKABE010000004.1 GCA_021801945.1 Acidobacteriota bacterium | reverse complement strand
CGCTGGTCCACCCGCGCCTGGGTGGCCAGCATGCGCCGCAGCAGCGACTCCTTGCTCATCTCCAGGCTGAAGACGGCTACGGTCTTTCCATTCTTCACCGCCGCATTCTGGGCAATATTGATCGCCAGAGCGGTCTTTCCCATCGAAGGCCGCGCGGCAATGATAATCAGCTCGCCCTTCTGCAGCCCGCTGGTCATGTGGTCCAGCTCGTAAAACTCCGTCGCCAGGCCGGTGACCTCGCGCCCCTGCTGGTACAAATTGTCGATCGAGCCGAAGGACCCGGCCACGATCTGGTCCAGCGGTTCCAGGCCGCGGGTGATGCCCTTCTCGCTCACCTCCAGCAGTTGCGCCTCTGCATCGCCCAGCACATCCAGGGCGGTTTCGCTCTGGTCCGCGGCCCGCGCAATGGCCGCCGAGCAAATACCCATCAGCCGCCGCAGCAGGCTCTTGTCCTTGACGATCCGGATGTACTCCTCGATCACCGGCCGCCGCGGCAAGCCCTCCGTCAGCGAGGCCAGATAGGCCACCCCCCCCACCGACTCCACCTCTTTGTAGCGCGCCAGCTCGTTGGCCAGGGTCACAATGTCCACGGCCCGTTGCGAGTCCATCAGCTCGCTCATCCGCAAAAAGATGCGCCGGTGCGAGTCCAGCGAAAAGTCGTCCGCTTCCAGCCTCTCGGCGGCCTCGGAGTGAGCCGCGTTGTCCAGCAGAATGGCGCCCAGAATCGTCTTTTCCGCGTCCACGTTCGCGGGCAGTCCGGCTTCCAATGTGAGGTCGGGGATGGTGGCCATGGAAGAAGTTTAGGACCAATGCCGGCTTCGGGATACCACGTCGAGCCTGTGCAGAATCAAGTAAGACTTTGGAAATGAGGAAAACTAGTCCCCGCCGGGCCGAACCAAACTCGGCGGCAGAAAACTGTCAAGCGCCCACACCGCCCTCGCCGCAGCCAACATCGTGCAGGCTTGGCGCCTCTTTGCCACGATCGACGCTCGAGCTCTGGTGGAGCGCAGCCTCGCCGTACTTGCGCACCAGATGCGCGAGGAACCAGTCGAACTCGCCCTTCTCCGCTCCGCCTGCCAACGGCGGCGGCTTCTCTTCCGGGTCACCGGGATTGGCAAAGACGAACTCCAGTCCCACGCCGTCCTCTCCCTCGCGCATCACGCGCGAGAGCACCGCCACAGAGCGCTCCGGAGATCCTGCGCTGCAATCTTCCCGCTGCAGCCGCATCAGGACGAGCGTACCCGGATACCAGCGCTCGCCGGTGTAGATGTACATCCCGGACTGGCTGATGTCGCGGATGCCGTGCGGCGAAGGCCGGGCGCCGTCCCAGTAATAAGCCGTGAGAGCAGGGACGCGCAGACGTGGAGCCCGGCGAGGCTCCTCCGGCTCGAGCGGCTCAGGTTTGCGTCTCCGGTGCAGCTTCTCCCAAAGATTCATCGATGCGATCCAGGCCGCGTATTCCGGCTTCCAGCCAATGTAACGCAAAGCCGCCCCCGCAGGGCGGCTCTCTGCTCAACCGGCACGTGCAACGATAGTAATTGGCCGTTGGCGAAGAAGGTGGAACCTCCAGCAACACTTTGGCGTGGCGGGCACGAAAAGTCAGCCTACACAATGCTCGTTCTGTGAGCAAGTGATTTCATAATCCGGGGCCCTCGGGCGAAGTCCCAATCGTGCGCTGCAACGGACTGCGAGGGTGATGCATCCCGCTCGTCGTTTTGTCCATCGTATATCGGAAACGCGGGTGGCCGGCATTCACGGAACCTAGAGCCACAAACTTCGAACTGCCTCGCCCTCCTTGCTGTCATGCTGTTGACCACCGTAGGCTTTGCATGTATTCCTGTCTAGTACCGACTTAATTACACGTTAACCATGCTGATTCGAACCAGAGCGCCGTTGCGACTTGGATTGGCCGGGGGCGGCACGGACGTATCCCCCTACTGCGACGAGTATGGCGGCGCGATTTTGAACGCCACGATCGATTATTACGCCTACGCAGCGCTGGAGCCGCTGGAGACGGGCGAAGTGGAGTTTGTCTCGGCCGATCTGCATGAAGAGGCCGCCTATCCCGCCCGGGGGGAACTGTCCAATGATGGCCGGTTGGACCTGTTCAAGGCCGTCTACAACCATGTCGTGCGCCGCTATAACCAGGGCCAACCGCTGAGCCTGCGCATGAGCACACGGGTGGATGTGCCGGCGGGCTCCGGGCTTGGCTCTTCGTCCACGCTGGTGGTGGCCATGCTGGCGGCTTATGTGGAGTGGCTTAATTTGCCACTCGGCGAATACGAGCTCGCACATACGGCATTTGCGATCGAGCGCGAGGAGGCCGGCCTGAAGGGCGGCAAGCAGGATCAATACGCAGCTGCGTTTGGCGGCTTCAACTTTATGGAGTTTGGCAGCAACGGGCGAGTGCTCGTGAACCCTCTGCGCGTGAAGGATTGGATCGTCTCCGAACTGGAGGCCTCGCTGCTGTTGTATTACACGGGCAAGTCGCGCACTTCGGGGAACATCATCGAGGAACAGTCGCGCAACGTGCGCGACCGGAACGAGCTGGCCTTGGCAGCGATGCATTCCATCAAGGAAGAAGCATTTCGGATGAAGGAGTGCCTGTTGCGCGGCAATTTTCAACTCCTGCACGAGGTGCTGCGGAGCAGTTGGGAGTCGAAGAAGAGGATGGCGAGCAGCATTACCAATGAGCACATCGAACGTCTCTATGCATGCGCGCTCAAAGCCGGTGCGCACTGCGCCAAGATTTCGGGCGCGGGTGGCGGCGGGTTCATGATGTTCCTGACGGACCCGATCCACAAAGACCAAGTAGCCGCGGCCCTGCGCGCCGACCACGACGGCGGCACGGCCTACGGATGTCATTTCACGGCGGGCGGAGTACAAGCTTGGAGAGTGCCATGACGAATGTCGTGCGGGAACAACTCGTTGAAGCATTCACAGTGCTGAAGGCGGTGGCCGACGACACGGCGCTGCATACGGCACTGGCGGCGGCTGCGGAGAGAACCGCGGCGGCCATGACGGCAGGGCGAAAGCTCATGATCGCGGGCAACGGCGGCAGCGCGGCCGATGCCCAGCACCTGGCCGCGGAGTTCGTCAGCCGGCTCTGCGAAAATCGTCCAGCCATGCGCGCCATGGCATTGACGACAGACTCGTCGATTCTTACGGCCATCGGAAACGACTACGGCTATGAGCGCGCATTTGTCCGACAGATTGAGGGGCTGGGACAGGCGGGCGATGTGTTTTTGGGGATTTCGACCTCGGGAAGGTCGCCCAATATCCTGCGCGCACTGGAGTTGTGCCGGACGATGGGGATTGTGACCATCGGAATGACGGGAAAACAGGCTGTGCGCATGCCCCCGCTCTGTGATTACTGCATCAAGATTCCTTCCGATGTGACCATGCACATTCAGGAGGCGCATCTGGCCCTGGAACATGTCTTCTGCATGCTGGTCGAGCGCCACTACTTCCGCGCAGAACAGTTTCTCGAGATCGAAGCCGCGGCAGTTGAGGAATAAGCACGGATGGATGCGATTGTCCTTGCCGGGGGCCTGGGAACGCGGCTGTCCGCGCGCTTGGACGGCATCCCCAAGCCCATGGCGGCGGTGGCCGGTCGGCCGTTTCTTGAGATTCTTCTGGGCCAGTTGCAGCGCGCCGGCTGTCGGCGCGCGCTGCTGTCAGTAGGCCATCTGCACACGGTGATTCAGCATCATTTTGGTGCATCGTTTCACGGTATGCGCGTGGACTATGCGGTCGAAGATTCTCCCCTTGGCACGGGGGGCGCGATCCGCAATGCGCTGGCCATGGCTGAAGAGGAGTCCGTTCTGGTGCTGAATGGGGATACGTTCTTGG
Source organism: Acidobacteriota bacterium (assembly GCA_021801945.1). The sequence continues at coordinate 27,874 of JAKABE010000004.1, read as the reverse complement.
ATGCCGATTACGCGGCCATGCTCCGTTTCCACGCTGCGCGCGCTGCTCAAATCACCATCGCAATTACCCGCCAGGCGGAGATCGGGCGCTATGGCGGGGTGCACCTGCGGGGAGAACACATCATCGGGTTTGAGGAAAAGGGGCGTACAGGCGCGGGATGGATCAATGCCGGGTCCTATGTGCTCGCCAAGCAGATCAAGTGGCCGGCGTCGCTCGCGGAGAAGTTTTCCTTCGAGCAGGACTTTTTGATGCCTCAGATCGCGCGCCTGTCTCCCGCAGCCTTTCGCGTGGATGGATTCTTTCTGGATATCGGCGTGCCCGAAGATCTCGACCGCGCACAGACAGAGCTGGCTGGGTTCTGAACGCCGAGGCTATGGCGCCGCGTAAGGGATTGGGAGCTCAGAATCTCCGCGCCAGAACCCGCCGGGTCAGGCATTTCCGCCAGCCAAAGCGGCAAGGATTTGCGGAGCCAGTTGGCTGATACTGCCGGCGCCGAGAGTCAGAATCAGGTCGCCGGGGCGGGCTGCCGCTGCGGCTGCCGCGGCCGCGGCAGAAAAATCCGGGACGAAATTGGATTGAGGCTCGACGATTTTTGCGGCCAGCCGCTCGGCCGTCACACCGGGAATGGGCTCCTCGCTGGCGGCGTAGATGGGAAGCACAAGGACTGTGTCGGCTTCCCGGAAGGCGCTGCTGAACTCCTCCAAAAGGTCGTGCGTGCGGGAGAACCGGTGCGGCTGGAAGACGACATGAATCCTGGCGTGGCCGCACTCGCGCGCGGCGGCGAGGGTGGCGCGAATCTCGGTAGGGTGGTGGCCGTAGTCGTCGACCACGGTGACACCGCGCGCCGTGCCGCAGCGCTGGAAGCGGCGATCGACGCCGCGAAAGTTATAGAGCCCCTCCTCGATCTTCTCCGGCGGAACCTCAAGCTGGCGCGCGATGGCCACAGCGGCCGTCGCGTTGAGGACATTGTGGCGGCCGGGGACGTGGAGCTCGAAGGGGCCTAGCAGTCCGCCGGCGGTTGCGACCTGAAAGCGCGAGAAACAGCCCGAGGAGCCAGGGGACAGAAACTGCAGGCGGAAATCGGCTTCGGCGGCAAGGCCGTAGGTGAGCACGCGCCGGCGGACGCGGGGAAGGATGGACCTCAGAAGAGGGTTGTCCATGCCGGCCGTTACCGTGCCGTAAAAGGGAACGCGGTCCATGAAGTCGAGGAAAGCGCGCTCGACTTCGGCTATGTCGCGGTAACAGTCCATGTGTTCGCGGTCGAGATTGGTGACCACGGCCAGGATGGGCGAGAGCTTGAGGAAGGAACGGTCGCTCTCGTCGGCCTCGGCGACCAGATAGTGGGTGGTGCCGAGCCGGGCATTGGAGCCCAGAGCGTCTACGCGGCCGCCCACGACGACGGTGGGATCGAGGCCGCCAGCGGCCATCACCGCGGCCACCATGGACGTGGTCGTGGTCTTGCCGTGCATGCCGGCGATGGCGATACCGTACTTGAGCCGCATGAGCTCGGCCAGCATCTCGGCGCGCTGGATGACGGGAATCCTGCGGGCGTGGGCCTCCAGTACTTCGAGGTTGTTGCTGGCCACCGCGGAGCTGGTGACGACCACCGTGGCGCCGGTGACGTTGGCGGCGGCGTGGCCCTCATAAATTGTTGCGCCCATGGCGGATAGGCGGTCAGTGACGGCGCTCCGGCGCAGGTCGGAGCCGGAGACCTTCATGCCCAGGCTGAGCAGGATTTCCGCAATCCCGCTCATGCCGATGCCGCCGATGCCGACGAAGTGCGCGTGCTGCGAGGTGGCAAACATGAGCGATGAAACTCCACTGTAACACCGATGAGGGTGGCTCTCGCGGTTTGCGGGGATCGGGCAATGCCGCCGGGAGCAGGCCTGGTGCCGCGAACGATCCGTCCGATGCGGTTGGGAGACGGGGGTTCATCTATAATGAGATGGAGCTGCGTGAGCTCCGATTTGCGCATGTGCGCCGCGAGAGGCTCCGGATAGCCAATGTTCGTGTGCGCACGGAGGGCACGTATCCGCCCAAGCGCAGAGAATTGAAGGTTCGAATCCATCCATGATCCGCTTCCTGCAAAGTGATAATCGATTTACCAAAGGACTGTTCGTCGTCGTCATCGCCGCCGCTTCGGTGGGCATGGTGATTTACCTGATTCCCGGCCTGGCCGGACTAGGTGCGCCGGCGTCCAATGCCTACGCCGTGGTGTACCCACACTGGTACAGCCGCCTCTTTTCTTCGGGCACTACGGTGACCCAGCAGCAGGTGGAGCAGGCGGCGCGCCAGCAACTGCAGCAGCAGAACCCGCAATTTGCCGACAACCCGATGATTCTGAACCTCATGGAGCAGCAGGCCGGCCAGCAACTGGTCCAGCAGCAGGTTCTGATCCAAGTGGCGGCGAAGCTGGGCATCAGCGCTACAAGCAGCGACGTGCGCCGGTATCTCCACAGCGGACCCACGGGGCAAGTGCTCTTCCCCAACGGCCAGTTTATCGGGCAAGACGCATATACCGACCTGATCGCGAACCGGCTCAACGAGTCTGTCAGCCAATTCGAACAAGGGATAAAGAACAGCATCATCATCCAGCGCCTGGAGGCGCTGGTGACTGCCCCGGTGACGGTAAGCGACCAGGAAGTGCGTGAGAGCTATTTGAAGAACAATGTCAAGATCAAGTTTGACTACGCGGTGATCTCCTCAACCGCGCTGAACAGCCAGATCAATCCCTCCGACAGCCAACTGGAGGCGTTCTTCCAGAAGAATGCGGTGCGCTACGCCCACGCGGTGCCGGAGCAGCGCAAGATCACCTACTTCGCCTTCACACCGGAGCAGCTCCCCGGTGGGATTCCGAAGCCCACCCAGCAGCAGATTCAGGCGTACTACAACGCGCACCAGTCAGATTACTCGGTGCCCGAGCAGGTGGACTCACGGCACATTCTGATTAGCGTGGCGGCGGATGCCGATGCCAAGACCGTAGCCGCGGCCAAGGCCAAGGCGGAGATGGTTCTCAAGCTGCTGAAGGCCGGCGGGAGCTGGAAGGATCTGGCGAAGAAATATTCTGACGATCCGGGCAGCAAGAATACGGGCGGCGAACTGGGGTTTGTCCAGCGGGGCCGCATGGTGCCGCAGTTCGATAACGCCATTTTCAGCCAGAAGATCGGCGAGATCGCGATTGTCCGCAGCCAGTTCGGCTTCCACGTGGTGCAGGTTGAAGCGAAAAAACCGGCGCATACGCAGTCGCTTAGCGCGGTATTGCCCGAGATCCAGGCGACCCTGACGGGCCAGGATTTGACCCAGGCCCAGGCAAACTTCGCGCGCCAGCTCACCTCCGAGGCCGTCAAGAGCGGTCTGGCCAAGACCGCCGAGGCCCATCATCTACAGGTGGTGACCACCCCCTTTGTGGCCCAGACCGGCGTGATCGGGGCATTGGCTGACAGCTCACAGATACTCTCCAAGGCTTTCAACATGAAACCGGGGGATCCACCCCAATTCGCTCCCACCGGCGAGGGCTACGCAATCTTTCAAGTTGCGGCGGTGAACCCCGCGCACGCGCCCACGTTTGCCGAGTGGAAGAGTCACGTTCTGGACGACTATCGCAGCGAGCAGCTTCCCACCTTGCTTAACCAGAAGACCAAGGAACTGGTGGCAAAGGCCAAGGCTCTGAACGATCTGGCCAAGGCCGCCAAGGCTGTGGGCGCGACCATGGAGACCAGCGACTTGGTCGGTGCAACCACTCAGGTTCCCGACCTGGGCGAGGTCGGCCAAGTGGCTCCGCAGCTCTTTAATCTCGCTGTCGGCGCCATCAGCGGCCCCATCGATACCGGACAGAACGGCCTGGTGGCCAAAATCGTGGACAAGCAGCAGCCCAGCGCACAGGAGATTGCGCAGAACTTCGACCAGACCCGCGACCAGCTTCTCGATCAGCGGCGCGACCAAGCCTTCAACATCTTCGTCAGCGAGGTCTGGAACAACTATCGCAGGCACGGGCTCGTGCGCTTGAATCCCAATGCCTTGAAAACCCAAACTCAGGGGATGTAAGGCGGGGCGAGGACGGTCCGGCGCCGATGTTTCCGGGTCGGCGCGCAGGAAAGGGACACACGCCTTGCGGGCGCGACACCGGGGGGCGCAGACATAACCCATTCTGTTGCCATCCCTTGCGCCAGGTGCGAGCCGCAAGCGCACCTGAGCTGCCTTTTGTCGGCTTCCTGAAGAAAGGGCACCGGACCACAAAAAAATCCGTAGAAAGGCGCGCCCTTCCGCAGATCCGTGTATGTGCGTTTTCGTCCCTAGCGCGTCTTATAAGCCGGTCCCGTAAGCGCCCCGCGAAGGTATTTGGGGGGCTCTTGACAATCTTTTTCGAACAGGCCTATTGTGTTTGAGTTTTTGGGGGAAGAAAGGAAGGAATTGGACATGGTTGCCTACTTTCAGCTTCAGCCCGCGGAGACGGAACTTCAGCAGCTGGCGGAGCAGTACTGGCAGGAAACCGGCGATAAGGAACACGAACTGGAACAGGCCGCGTTTGAGGCCGGGGAAGCAATCCGGAACGGCGATTTCACGCTGGCCAATCTGGAAGCGATCGTGCGCTGGAAGTCGGAGCGCGTGGTGCATTATCTGATTGCCAACAGCAACGAGAAGATTAAGCAGGTTCTGTCAGCCGCCACGGCCCCCGGCGCCTCCACCGAGACAGCAGTCAAGGCGCTGCTGGAGCTGCACGGGGTAGACATTCCCGTGGCTTCAGCAATCCTGGCCGCGATCTATCCGGAACGCTATACAGTACTTGACTTTCGTGCCCTGGAGGCCCTGGGGCACGCGCGCCACGACGTCCGCTTCTACGAGGAGTATGTGGAGTTCTGCAAACGCTTGGCGGAGAGCAACATCGTCCAGCCGCAAAGCAATCTTCCCGCGCCGACGCCGTTGCGCGCATTGGATAGAGCGCTCTGGGAGTGGTCGCGCATCCACTCGGGCTGACCGGCGGGGCCGCGAGGCCGTCAGGCGGTTCGGGCATGAGACGCAATACGGAAGGTAAGTTCTTGCCGTAAAATCGCCCTCGTGAGTGCTTGCTTTGAAATAGGACCGGTGCAGGTGGGCGGGGGGCGGCTGTTTCTGATTGCAGGCCCCTGTGTGATCGAGAGCGAGGCGCATGCCCGCAAGATGGCCGAGGCGATTCAGCGGATTGCCGCGGACGTCAAGGTGCCCTGTATCTTCAAGGCCAGCTACGACAAGGCCAATCGCACGAGCGTGAAGAGCTTTCGCGGGCCGGGGCTGGTGGAGGGAGTGCGCATTCTGGGGCAAATCGCCCGCGAGACCGGGCTGCCGGTGCTCACAGACGTGCACGAGCCCGGCCACTGCGAGGTAGCCGCAGAGGCCGTGGACGTGCTGCAGATTCCCGCATTCTTGTGCCGGCAGACGGACCTGCTGGTGGCCGCCGGCAAGACGGGCCGCGCAGTCAATATCAAGAAGGGCCAATTTGTGGCGCCCTGGGACATGGGCTATCCGGTCGAGAAAGTCCGCTCCACGGGCAACGGACGCGTGTTCCTGACGGAGCGCGGATCTGCATTTGGCTACAACAACCTGGTCGTCGATTTCCGGTCGTTGGCGATGATGCGGCGGCTGGCGCCGGTCGTCTTTGACGCCACGCACTCTGTGCAGCAGCCCTCGGCGGCGGGCGGAGTCAGCGGCGGGCAGCCGGAGTTCATACCCTTGCTGGCGCGCGCGGCGGCTGCGGCGGGTGTTGACGGCTTGTTTCTCGAGGTGCACGACGACCCGGCCAACGCCAAGTCCGACGGTGCCAACGCTTTGGATTTGAAGCTGCTGAAGCCCCTGCTGCAAACAGTGCTGGCGATTCACGCAGCCGCGGGGCTCTGACGGCTCAGCATTTCCCGGCCCTTCCTGTTTCACGATCCAACCGCGTCCTGCGGTTCCTAAGCATTGCATCCATTGCATAATCTGCAATATAAACTGCAATCATACCTTTGGCGCTTTTTTGCGGACATTGCAGCAGCAGCGGATTCAGCAAGCTCCGCGTGACGCCTAGTCGAAGGAGCGGCTTCTCCGCGTCGGCCGTCTTCTGGAAGTGATCTTGTCGGGCATAGTGGGCAAAAATCGGTTGCCAAGTGGCTCAAAATCCAGAGCCTGCGATTCTTTAAGGAGGATGCCAAGCGCGGTGGAAGACGTTGAGAAAAAAAATGCTTGACTTTCGTTGTGACGCGACCTTAATATTTTTCTTCACAACAGTAATTGCGTATTACGCAATTCAATACACTGATTCACTATTCTGTTCTCATCTCTTACCCGGGTCCCGTGAATGGAGTTCATGGAGGTTAATGATGCGCACATCAAGAAGGGTGCTCTATGCCTTTGCGTTAGCATTGTGCACCGCAGCTTTTATGTCGGTTTCGGCAAACGCACAAAACATATTTGGTGCCATTGTCGGAACTGTAAGCGATCCCTCGGGCGCGGTGCTGCCAGGCGCCAGCGTCACCGCGACGAATCTAGGAACTGGCCAAAAACGGTCCGTCATGACAGACGGCCACGGTTACTACGCGATCCTCTCTCTGCCACGCGGTAACTATAGAGTGGATGTGGACGTTCACGGCTTCAAACACTTCTCGCGCAGCCCGATCGACGTGCTGGTCGCCGAGGAGGCCCGCGTTGACGTGACGATGCAGGTTGGCTCAGCTAGCCAGAAGGTTGTTGTCACCGGCGCTCCGCCTATCATGCAAACCGAGAACGCTTCGCTGGGTCAGGTGATCCAGGGCACCGCGGTAACCAACCTGCCCCTCAACGGGCGCAATGTACTTAATCTGATTGCCCTAGTCCCTGGCGTGGTGCCGCAGGGAGGCGCTGAAACCAACCTTTCGGGGCAAAACGTATTCGCGGCCGGCAACTACCAGATTGAGGGTGGCGCCGCCAATCAAGGTGCGGTGCTCGTCGATGGCGCGCCCGTGAACACGATGTACGGCAACGCGGTGGAACTGGTGATGGATCAGGATGCCATCCAGGAATTCAACGTCCAGACTCACAACAACACCGCGGAATTCGGCGATTACAACGGCGGTGTCGTCAACATGAGCACCAAGTCGGGCACCAACAACTTCCACGGAACCGCGTACGAGTACCTGCGCAATACCATCTTTGACGCCAACAACTTCTTCGCCAATCGGGCGGGAGTAGGCAGACAGTCCTGGCACCAGAACCAGTTCGGCGCCAACCTGGGCGGCCCGATCAAGCGCAACAAGATCTTCTTCTTCGGTGACTACCAGGGATACCGGCAAACGCAGGGCTTTCCCGTTGAGGTCACGCTTCCCACGGCGCAGGAGTTGACGGGCGACTTCTCTGCCATTCAGACTCCCATTTATGACCCCCTCACCACCTGCGGATACAACGGCAACCCCGCCTGCACCGCCGCCCAGCAAAATGGAACCGCACCCACGCGGCAGCAGTTCTCCTATGGTGGAAGGATGAACGTCATTCCTCCCAGCCGCCTGAACCCGGTTGCCAAGTCGCTGATCGCGTATCCCATTTTCGGCAAACCGAACGTGCCAGGCCAGCTCACGGCTGAGGGCCCCGTGAACAACTTTTTCAGCCTGAGCACCGCCGGCGGTGAAAATGACCAGTACACCCTCCGCTTCGACGAAGACCTAAGCGCGAAGCAGACCCTGTTTGAGCGCTACACGTGGTGGAAGTCGAAGAACATCGATCCCAAGCCATTTGAGCCGTACAACAATCTGTACCTGAGTGCTCTGGCCCCCGAGGCCTTCACCACGCAGCAGGCGGTCATCGGCGATACCTATGTTCTGAATCCCACTTCGATTATCGATGTGCACCTGAACTATCTGCGGTGGAACTATACCCGAATTCCAACGAACCTGGGCATCAATGAAAGCACGGCTTTCGGTTGGCCGGGATATATGGACAACAGCCCGCTGAACGACTTGTCGGCATCAACCTCCGTCCCCGCCATTAACATCGGTGGACCGATCAGTTACTACGAAGGCCAGGCCGGATATATCTTCTCCATCAACAACCAGTACGGGATTTCTTCAACCTATCAAAAGATTTGGGGGCAGCATAGCTTCAAATTCGGCCTGGACTTACGCCGCTGGAGTGAAAACTACTTCCAGAACAATCAGCCAGGTGGCAACTTCGTCTTTGACAACGTCTTTACCGCGGCAAACGCCGCCGCCCCCGGCGTAACGGGGAACGGACTTGCGTCCTTCGAATTGGGATATTCAAACAACAACTCCGACGTGCAGGTTTCGCCTCCGGTTTACCAATGGATGTACTATCAGGGCTACTTTGCGGAGGATACCTGGCAGGTCACCAATAAATTGACCGCCAGCCTCGGACTCCGGTACGAGGTTCCAGGCACCTTCCTCGCCGGGCATGGCTGGGAAGATACCTTCAACACGACGGAAACCAACCCGGTTGTGACCAACAACGGCGCACCGGTTCCGGGGGCCTTCGACCTGGTGAATTCGCCGCAGCATCCGAACAGCGGCGCCACCAACGAAGTCTGGACAGACTGGGAGCCGCGCCTTGGCCTTGCCTACCGCGTGACCGGCAACACGGTGCTGCGCGGCGCCTGGGGTGAGTACGTGACTCCGGTTGGCCTTGCATTCTACAGCATGCCATTACAGGCGGGCATCAACTTTATCTCAAACCCGATGGTGAACTCAACCAACGGAGAGGAAACTCCTGCCAACACGCTCGACAATCCCTTCCCGAACGGGCTTGCGTTGCCCCCGCACCGTAGTTCCACTTACCAGCAAATTCTTCTGGGCGGCAATCCGCAGGCGCTAACTGCAAACCAGCCCAGCGGTAAGACCTATCAATGGAACTTGTCCGTCGAGCACGAATTCCCATCGCACATCGCAGTGACGGCAACTTACGCCGGATTGCTCGGTGATAACCTGCCTATCGTCTTGCAGCTCAATTCGCTGCCGGACAGTGTGATGGCCAAGGCAGCCGCTGATCCCGCCTGCTCCAGCGGCAACTTCGGAAGCTGCTTCCTGAACCAAGAGGTGACCAATCCGTTCTATGGAAAAGTCTCGCAAGGCGTGTTGAAGAATCAGCAGGTTACGGAAAACCAGCTTCTGCGGCCATTTCCCGAGTACGGTGGTCTGGGCAATAGCGGCAGCTACAGTGGAATCAGCAATTACGAAGCGTTCGAGCTGGAGGTGCAGAAACAACTGCACGACGGCGGAACATTCCTCGCCAGTTATACCTTTTCCAGGCTGATGACCAACGCCGAAGATCTGACCAGCTGGTTGGACGGTATTGTCGGATACGGCACGGCTGGCTGGCAGGACAATAACAATCCGGGTAGCAATTACTCGCTGTCCAGCTTCGACGTCCCTCAGCATCTGGTGGTCAGCTATCTCTATCATTTGCCCATCGGAAGCGGTCAACGATTCCTGTCCAATCTCAAGGGCGTGGCCAATGGCTTGATCGGCGGCTGGGGCGTAGACGGTATCACAACCTACCAGTCCGGCTATCCGCTGGGCATGTCCGTAGCCACGGACATTGTCGGAAGCTATGGGTTTCAAGGAACCCAGAGACCGAACGTGGTGGCGGGTTGCGGGAAGGCGTATAGCGGTTCTATCGGCGGCCGGCTAGGCGGCGGAGGAAACAAGACTTTCTTCAACACGGCCTGCTTCGTTGCTCCTTCGGATTTCACCTACGGCAATGAACCGCGAAACGATACCACGCTGAAAACTCCGGGGATTGATAACTGGGACATGGCCCTGTACAAGAGCATTCCTCTCACTGAAGGGACCGCGCTTAATTTCCGTGTGGAGGCGTTCAACGTGTTCAACCGGGTCCAGTTTGGCGCTCCCAATACCCAGCTTCAGAACGCGCAATTCGGCTGGATCACAACCCAGGAAAACAATCCCAGAATCTTACAGCTTGCAGGTCGATTCAATTTCTAAAGTCTCCTGGCTGCACTCTTAACTGGAGAACCTGACTACGGTGGGCGCTCAGCAACGGCCCCACCGTAGCTTTTTTTCGAGGGCCGATTTGCGTCTCCGCCCAGAACCAAGCGGACCGTGGAGGGCTGCCCTAAAAAGCGGGTTGGCTCTCTGCGGGCATCAGGTGGAATTCCGAGCCCCGTACATTGTTGGCGTGATTCAAGCGGCCGATGGCCAGCTGGCGCTTCCCATCAGTTCCATCCCACGGCAGAGACTTCCGAAGCTCTTTCGCCCAGGTTCGTGCCCTCCAACTCCCTGAGATCGCGCCCATGCGTCTCGCGACCGAGAAGCGCAAGCAACAGGACGGCGAGCATACACGGCACGGCAACAACTCCCGCCACGATACCCAGGGCCGGCACCAGGGCCAATGCGCCCAGCGCCTGCGCGACCAGTCCGCCACCCTTGCTGAAGCCCGCTACCCAGCCGGTGGCGCGGCCCCGCACGCGCAGGGGATAGCTTTCAGCAGAGTACGGGAGCAGCATGGAGACAATCCCACTGGCGCCGACGATCAACAGGACGACAGGAAGCACCGGGTTGGAAAGGATCTTGAGGCCGCCTTCATTGCGTAGCAGGATTCCGATCAATCCCAGCGTTGTAACTCCGACCGCTGTGATGAGGGTGCGCTTGGTGCTCCAGATGCTGTACAGCCACGAAACGAGGAGAATGGTTGGGGCGGCAATCAACGTAGAGCGGGCGATGAGCGCGCTGGCGGCGCCCACGCTGCGTCCCTCATGCATCAGGCTCCCGGGAAGCCATAGGAGCACGCCAAAGTTCACAAAGCCAACGCACAATGCAGTGAGGGTTAGCGCGCAGGTTAGGCCCAGCAACTTGCGAAAGTCGACCGGAGCGGCTGACGGGACGGCCCGTTCCGCACTGGGCTTGGCCGCGGTTGCCTCCAAGGAAAGTCCAAAACGTGCCATGGTCTCGCGTGCTTCCTGCAGGCGGCCCATACTCTGCAAAAACCGGGCAGACTCCTGCAACACCGGGCTCACAGCGACAATGACAAGGGAGGTGGGGAGACCAATGAGCCACATAATCCGCCAACCGAAGTGGGGTTGCAGCAGCGCAGACAATAGACTGGTGGCAAAATAGCCTCCGATCGAGCCGACACCGCCGACCAGCACCAGGCACCAGCCGCGGTGCCGGGTGGGCATTATCTCGGCAAGCAGCGCATAGGCCACCGGCAACATACCGCCGGCTCCAATGCCCATCAGGAAGCACATGATTACGTTCCAGGTGAAGGACGGCATGGCTCCGCAGATGGAAGTTCCCATGAAGGTGACTGCGGCCAGCAGGAGGGTTGCTCTTCGGCCGTAGAAATCCGAGAGGGTCCCCCACAGAAATGACCCGATCGTGGTGCCGAGCAGTCCGGAAAATGGCAATAGCGCGACAGTCGCAAAGCTCAGTCCGTATTCGACGCGCATGCCGGGAATGACAAAACCGAGACTGGCCGGTTTCATGACGTCGATAATCAGGGCTAGCGAGATAATCATGATCTGTCCCCAGTGAGCCCTCGTCAATGGCGCATCCTCTGGGGGCGCAATCTCGTCGAATTCCGAGGCTTCAGAGGGACGGCGCGGCAAGAGCCCGTAGGCCGTGGCTCCGAAGCCGGCCACGATAAGCCCCATCCCGATGAGCATGGGCATGCCCATGGGCATGCCAGCCAATTTCCAGTGCGTGTAGCGGCCCATCAGGAACATGGGAAGGTGCAGCAGCACACCGGCCAACACCGCAGCACAGCCGGCCCAGAAGGCAAAGGCATGGATCGAATCCGCGAACACAGATCCTTTTTGCGTCACAACTTCTCCGTCTGATCGAAGGGTATCCGCTTCGATCCAAAGTACACCGTGGTCCTCGGGGTCAGGTTCTCCGACCACTTCAACAGGTAATCTTTTCTCGAACGGGTAAGGCTGACAGCTCGTGCCGGCTGACGCTGGTCGGGGAAGCTCAGCAGGCTGTCGCTCCAGTCATGCAATCATTGCCAAAGAACCCTGGAGGGCGCAAACCCCAAATGTTTGACGTTTCTCTCCATCTATAGATGGAGTGCGCGCCGCGACGGCCAACCAGAGGTTGACACAAGCCTCCAGCGGCTCCGGTCCATCCATGGGTTGAACTTGATCTGCAACTTTGTCTACAAGACGGCCCTGCGTGCCGTCGCATAAAGTGGCACATGCAGTGCTAGATTGAAGGTTGGCAACATCAGATTCCCTAAGGTGTCTTCCCCAAAGGCGTGGACAAGCGTCTCCATCCTCGATGCCGGGCCGGCTTCGGCGCCACACGACTGAACGCAGTGGATGGCCGCGCGCGCCTGTCGGTTGGTGTCCTGGTGGCATGGTGTCTGTTCTTTACCGGCTGCCACGCGCACAGCGGGCTCCCCGCTCCTAGCTCGCAAGCTTATGAACAGTTGGTTTCACACTTTTACGTTGGACTCTCCGCACTGCAGGTAGGCAATGATGTGCTGGCGGACAGAAGCCTCCAACAGGCCACGCAGATTGCCCCCGGCGAGCCTGCGGCCTGGGCCGACTGGGGAATCCTCGCCTTGCGGCAGCGCAACTTTCAACCCGCGTTAGAGCGCTTCAACCGTGCGCTCAAGCTGGCGCCGAACAACAGCAGGGTGTATTTCCTCCTGGGCCTGCTCAACAGCGCGCAGGGGGACACTCAACATGCGATCGAAAACTACCGCAAGGCGGTGCGTCTGGATCCCAAAGACCTGCACGCGATCTATGCGCTTGCCCTTGCCATCGAGCGCCAAGGTGGGCGGGGAAGCGGAGATCAGTTTCAAGGACTCATCGAGCAGATCCTTGCTGTTCAGCCCGGCAATCTTGCCGCGCTGCTGGAACTGAGCCGTGTATCGGCCAAGCGCGGCGACCAATCCACGCTGCGCTCCACGGTGAAGCGCATCCGCGCGCAGAGCGGCGCATGGCCAGCCGCTATCAAGCAGCAGCTGACTGCGCTGCAAGCGGCGGCAGCGGGCTCTGATCCGACCTCGGCAGCTTTGTCCAGCGTCTTCCTGCGCAACGTGCTCATGCAGCTCCCTGCCTATCGCGCCGACCTCTCCGAGATCATGCTACCGCCCGGCGATGACGCACAGCCCTTCACGAAATTTCTTCGTCTGCCGTCCCCAACCGCAACGCCCGCGCCACGCGATACCGGTCTCACCTTTACTCCGCAGCCCGTTCCCGGAATCGCAAACGGGAATGAAAGCGGCGGTTGGACCTGGATCGGATCGATGTCCCTCAATGGACAGGGCGCTCCCACGATCCTGGTCGCGAATGGGCACGAGGTGCGGCTGGCCACCGGAGCGAGGTTTCCCTTTCCTGGAGGCCGTTCGGCGGTCGCGCCCACGCCGGAAGGCATTGCGCCCCTCGACTTCAACTACGACTTCAAAACCGACCTCGCTCTCGCTGGCGCGGGCGGGATTCGCCTCATGCTGCAGAAATCGGCCACCGACTTTGTCGATGTCACCGCGAAGACCAGGCTGCCTGGCTCCGTCCTCAACGCAGCCTATACGGGCGCTTGGGCCGTGGACGTTGAAGCGGATGGCGATCTCGACATCGTTCTCGGTCAAAAGTCGGGTGTTCCCACGGTTTTGCGCAACAACGGCGACGGCACATTCACCGCGATCCACCCTTTCAAGGGGGTCTCGGGCATCCGCCAGTTTGTGTGGGCCGATTTCAACGGCGACGGCAATCCCGATGCAGCTCTCCTCGACGGCAAAGGACATCTGCACCTCTTCTTCAATCAGCGCGCGGGGCGGTTTGTTGAAAGGCCCGTTCCATCCGAGTTCGCTTCGCCCAAGGCCATCACAGCGGCCGATGTGAACGATGACGGCATACTCGACCTCGTTGCCGTTCTGCCTGACGGTAGCATCGCACGCCTCTCCTCAGACAGTGACGGGCAAGGATGGAGTTACTCCACTCTAGCCTCAGTCCCGAACCCCGCAGTCAATCTGGCGGGCGAGGTCCGCCTCCACGCCGCTGATATCGACAACAACGGCGCCATCGATCTTGTGCTGGGGCAGGTGTCGCCTTCAACGGACCGAAGCGCGGGCGCCCTGGTATGGCTTGCCGACCAGGGAGGAAAAATGCATCTGCTGGCGACTGCGATTGGTGCGCCGGAAGTCTTCAATCTCGCCGATGTGCGCGACAACGGCCGGCTGGCGCTTCTTGGTCTCACATCCGGTGGCCAGTCGCAGGAAGATTTGAACCACGGCACAAAGAATTACCACTGGCAAACCATCCGTCCTCGCGCAAGGCGGGCAACCGGAGATCAGCGCGTTAATTCCTTCGGCATCGGCGGGCAAGTGCAAATCCGTTCCGCCTTGCTCACGCAGACGCTTCCCATCAACGGGCCTCAGCTTCACTTTGGCCTGGGAACCCATCCGCAAGCCGATGTTGCCCGCATCACCTGGCCCAACGGAACTGTGACAGCGGAATTCTCTCTCAAAGCCGATGAGGAAGTGCTCACCGAACAACGCCTAAAAGGCTCATGCCCATTCCTCTTTGCGTGGAATGGTAAAGAGATGAAGTTTGTGATGGACACCGTTCCATGGGGATCGGCCATCGGTCTGCGCATCAATAACATCGGCACCGCCGCAGTCGCCGCCACTACAGAGTGGTACAAGATACCGCGCGGCGCCTTAGTGCCGCGTGATGGATACTATGACCTGCGCATCACTGGGGAGTTATGGGAAACCTACTACTATGATTACCTGGGGCTCATGGTAGTGGATCACCCAGCGGGGACCGCTATCTACACCGATGAGCGCTACGTTGTCCCGCCGGTTAAGCTGGCCGTTATCGCAACCGGCCCTCCTCATCCCATCGCCCGCGCCATCGATGACAACGGACAGAACGTAACCGCGATCGTGCGCTCGCTAGACGGCAAGTATCTCGATAACTTCGGCCTTGGTCAATATCAGGGAGTGACCCGTGACCATTATGTCCAGATTGATCTTGGCTCTGGCGTCCCCACCTCCGGCCCGCTCTATCTCATCGCGAAGGGCTGGCTGCACCCGTCCGACTCCACCGTAAACGTCGCAATGAGCCAGGGGCATCATGAGCCGCCCAAACCACTTAGCCTGTCCATTGAAGATGCGCATGGCGCCTGGCACGTCGTCAGGCCCGACCTGGGCTTTCCTGAGGGACGCAACAAAACCTGCCTCATCAACCTCACCGGGCTCTTCAAGCCAGGCGAGCCCAAGCGGCTTCGCCTTAGCACCAACCTGGAAATCTACTGGGACCAGATTCAGTGGGCACAGGGACTCCCCGACACACCCCTGAAGATCACGCATCTCGCGCCATCCTTTGCCAACCTGCACTATCGCGGGTATTCAATCATCCGCAAGGCGGGCATCTCGTCGCCGGAGATTCCGGAATACAACCACCTGATGGCCACCACTCAGATTTGGCCCGACCTGGTTGGTTACTACACTCGATATGGGGACGTTCGTCCCTTGCTGCGCAAGATCGACGACCGGTACGTGATTATGAACGCTGGGGACGAGATTGCCCTGCGTTTCCCTGCGCTTCCACCACCGCCGTCGGGCTGGGTGCGCGATTATGTAATCGCCGGTGATGGCTGGGTCAAGGACGGGGACTACAACACTGCCGACTCCGCGACCGTTTTGCCGCTGCCCTACCACGCCCGCCAAATCTACGATACGCCGCCCAAGCCTCTGCAGGATGAGTGGGCGTACCGTCACCATCCCGGTGATTGGCAGACCTATCAGACCCGCTACGTTACACCCCAGAAGTTCGAGAACGCACTACGGAGCACAGCCAATCCATGAAGCGCATTTTTGTTGCCCGAGTTATTCTCTGGCTGTTCTTCGTGGCGTTGATCGTGATTCCGGTTATCCTCACGCGGAGATCGTCAGGGCGCCAAAGCAGGATCGCGCAAATCGACGCCAAAACCGCTCTTGCGCGCTATGGCTTCTATTTCACTGAGGACTCCGCCAAGGCTGGGGTGCATTTCATGCACGAGGCGCCCATCTTCGATCCCAAACTTGCGGCCATCATGCCTGAGATTGCGTCCATGGGGGCATCGGTTTCCATCGTCGATTACAACCGCGACGGCTGGCCTGACATTTACGTCACCAACAGCCGCATTGGCAGCATGAATGCTCTCTACCGCAACAACCACGATGGCACTTTCACCGACGTGGCTCCGGAATTGGGCATTGCGGATGTGAACAAGCCGGGCACAGGCGTCTCCATGGGCGCCGTGTGGGGCGACTACGACAACGATGGCTACCCTGATCTGTTCCTCATCAAGTGGGGCAAGCCCATGCTCTTCCATAACGACGAAGGCCACGGCTTCACGGATGTCTCCAAACAAGCGGGTCTGCCTAAGTGGATGAACGCCAATACCGCCCTCTGGTTTGACTATGACGACGACGGCTTGCTGGACCTCTTTGTGGGTGGTTACTACAACGAAAAGATCGATCTCTGGCACTTAAAGACCACCAAGATCATGCCCAACAGCTTTGAGTATGCCGACAATGGCGGCCGCAAGTATCTGTTTCACAATCTCGGCAATGGAAAATTCCAGGAGGTTAGCGCAGAGCTTGGCATCAAGAGCCGGCGTTGGGCGCTTGCCTCCGGCGCCGCTGACCTGACAGGAAACGGCTATCCAGACCTGTTCGTTGCAAACGATTACGGGGTCTCCGAACTTTACCTGAACGACGGCAAGCGCTTCCATGAAGTAGGCAAGCAAGCGGGCATCGGTTATTCGCCCAAGAGCGGGATGGACGTTGCCTTCGGCGATGTCTTCAACGAGAACAAGTTCGATATCTACGTCTCCAATATTTCCGAGCCGGGAATCCTGATACAGGGCAATAATCTCTGGGTGCCCGAGAATGGAACCTCCGGCAATTCCATCAAGTATGACAACATGGCCAACGCGCTTGGCGTTGAACTGGGTGGCTGGAGCTTTGGCGCGCAGTTCTCAGATTTCAATAACGACGGCAACCAGGACATCTTCCTTACCAACGGATACGTGTCTCTGAGCCGCACGCGCAGCTACTGGTATGACTTCGCCAAAGTGGCCGTAGGCAACGGCACGATCATCGGTGACGCAAAGAACTGGCCGGCCTTCGATGGACGGAGTCTTTCCGGCTACCAGGAAAAGCGCGTGTGGCTGAATGACGGCGCCGGAAGGTTTGAAGACGTTGCCCGCGCGGTGGGCGTAGCTGACAGGCATGATGGACGTGCGGTGGCGGTGGGCGACCTATGGAACAACGGCGCGGTCGATGTGGTGGTCGCCAATCAGAACGGTCCGCTGCTGATTTACAAGAACCATGTCGATCCTGCGGAGAAATGGATCGAGTTCAGTCTGCAGGGCACTCGGAGCAACCGCGATGCGATTGGCGGCGAGGTGACCCTTTATTGGAACGGCAAGGAGCAGCTTCAGGAGATTTGCGGAGGTTGTGGATTCGCGTCGGAAAATGATCTCCGCCTGCACTTCGGACTGGGCAAACATCCGCACATCGAAAAGGCCGTCATACGCTGGCCATCCGGAACCGTGCAGACGGTAACAGACCTGAAGCCGGATAAGCTCTACCACATCAAGGAGCCCCAGTGAGCCAACCTACCGTAATCTCCGCGCCTAAGCCGCCTCGGCCGCTATGGAAGCAATGGCTTACGCTTGACAATCGCTATGTGTCGCCGGTCTTCATTACCCTCATCCTGCTGGGGGGGCAGCTTTCCTATGGCATTCTGGAGAGCTACGAAAGAACCCTGCTGGCCATCGCCGCGGCAATCACAACCGAACTGATCTTGGGGCGGATATTTCTTGGCAAATGGCTCAATCTGGCCAGTGCGTACATCACCGGCATCAGCGTGGGAATTCTGGTGCGCTCTCCAGCCTTCTGGCCCTACGCGATCGGAGCGGCGCTCGCGATCACCTCAAAATACGCGCTGCGCTTCAGGGGCCGTCATCTCTTTAACCCCTCCAACTTCGGCATCAGCGTCATTCTCTTTCTATTGCCAGCCTCCGTGACCATGCTCAGCATTCAGTGGGGCAACAACATGTGGTCCATGGTGGTGATTTGGGTGCTGGGCACGGTGATCATCTGGCGTCTGCGCCGCTTTCATATTTGTGCAACCTACGTAGTGTCATTCTTAGTGCTGGCTGTGATTCGCTCCTGGATCATCCACGAGCCGTGGCTGTCAGAGGTCGCACCGGTCACAGGGCCCGAGTACCAGCTTTTTATCTTCTTCATGATCACCGACCCCAAAACCACCGTGCGATCGAAGAAGGGCCAGTGCATCGTGGTGTTTCTGGTGGCGCTTTTCGAAATGTTTTTCCGTCTCGATCAGAGCGTCTATGCAGAGCTTTATGCCCTCTTTTGGATAGGGCCGATCGCGCTGCTCGTCGAGATGTGGCTTGATTCCCGCCGGAACAGATTACCCATCGTCGATGCTCCCGTTCTAACGGCTGTGCCCGGAGCCTCGCAGCAATCCATCCCCTGAAGGAATGCGCTTGATTTCTCGCACCTGGAAAATTGCCTCCTGCCTCATGGTTGCCGGCGTTGCGCTGATCGGCGGCTGCAAGGCTAAACCAACGCCCACGGAAAAACCTTCAGCCGTGCGGCATTCTCCTGCGCTGCGCTCGAGAGAGCAGGCTCCGGCTGCGCAGAATCGTCCCTCCGGGCCCCTCCACTTTACCGACATTACCGCGCAGGCAGGAATCCACTTTGTCCGCAACAGCGGAGCCTTCGGCAAGAAATACCTTCCCGAAACAATGGGCAGCGGGGTCTGCTTTATTGACTACAACAACGATGGCTGGCAAGACATTCTCTTTGTCAACTCCATGGATTGGCCCGGCCATGTCCGGCACAAATCCTATCCGGCACTCTATCGCAACAACCACAACGGCACGTTTACCAATGTGACCAAAGAGGCGGGTCTGGACGTTCAGATGTATGGAATGGGCTGTGCGGTCGGCGACTACAACAACGATGGCCACGACGATATTTACATCACCGCGCTCGGTCACAACTACCTGTTTAAGAACATGGGCAACGGCACATTCAAGAACGTGACCGCGCAGGCCGGCGTGGGCTCCTCCGGATTTTCGACCAGTGCGGCGTGGTTCGACTACGACAACGACGGCAAGCTCGATCTGGTTGTGGATCATTACGTGGATTGGTCTCCGGCGACAGACAAGTATTGCTCCCTCGACGGAGTTCACAAATCCTATTGCACCCCGGAGTTGTACAAGGGCGAGAGCATAACTCTCTATCACAACTTGGGCCACGGCCGCTTCAAAGATGTAACCAAAGCAGCCGGCCTCTACGATCCAACCGATAAGGCCCTCGGCATCGCCCTGATTGATTACGACAACGACGGCTGGCTCGATCTCCTCATCACCAACGACACGCAACCCGACAAACTGTACCACAACAATCGCAACGGAACCTTTACCCCCATGGGCGTCGCAGCCGGCGTAGCCTACAGCGAAGCGGGCAGAGCGCGCGCGGGGATGGGTACGGATGCCAGCGACTACGACGGCTCCGGCCGCCAGAGCCTGGTCATCGGCAATTTCAGCAATGAAAGCATCGCGCTTTACCACAACGACGGTCAGGGTCTATTTACCAACGATGCATTGAGTGCAGGCATTGCCCTGCCGTCGGCAAAGTCGCTCACCTTCGGAACATTCTTCTTCGACTACAACCTGGATGGACTGCCTGATCTCTTCGCCAACAACGGCCATGTGGCCGATGACATCGCGGTCGTGGATCCATCGCTCTCTTATGCCGAACGTCCCTTGCTTTTCCGGAATATGGGGCAGGGAAAGTTTGAAAACGTCTCAAACGATGTCGGCTCCGCCTTCCGCCAGCCGATGGTCGGGCGCGGCGCCGCTTATGCCGACATCGACAATGATGGCGACCTCGACTTGGCGCTGACTACCAGCAACGGCCCAGCGCGCCTGCTGCGGAACGATGGGGGCAACGAAAATGACATGCTGCGCGTGAAGCTGATCGGCATACGCTCCAATCGGGACGGAATCGGAGCCAGGGTTTTTCTCACCACCTCCACAGGTCAGTACGAGGACCAGATGGTCAAGAGCGGATCGAGTTATCTTTCACAAAGCGAACTACCGCTCACCTTCGGACTGGGCAAGCCCGATCCGCAAAAGCGAATCAAGCTCGAAATCCACTGGCCGAGCGGGCACCGGGATACAATTTCCAACATCCGTCCCGATCAGTTCCTCACCGTGAAAGAAGGCACAGGGATCGTCGCGTCGCGGCCTATTCAATTTGTGCTCAATGCCGGGAAATAGAAGACGCATGAAATCCGCATCGCGCCAGCATCCGCAATATCTCCTCGCGGCTCGCCCCCATCTTGGGAGCCGCGCGCAGCAGGTCTTCGGCGTCGACCGGATACCAGTTATGGCGCGTGCCATCCGACAGCCCCGCCACGTCCACCGCTTCAATGACGCGTAGGATCTCTGCGATCAACGCCTCCGAGTCGCCATGGCTGTGCGGGGAACGCGCCCGCTGCAGCACGCGCGCGCATTCCGGCCCGAACTTCGGATGGTCATAGAGTAGAAAGGAAGATGCAAGCCGGGCACGGCCCAACCGGCGCGCTGCTTCCGCATAGCTGGCCGCCGCAAAATAGAGGAGTGAAACCGCCGAGAACACCGGGAAGTTTCTGAAATTTGCATAGAGTGCGCCAATGAGCCGCGCCGTGGCCATCAGCTCCGCATCGGTTCGCGCTGCATATTCCTCCAGCGCAGCCGCGAAACGATCAGTCTCCCAATCGCGTTCAAAAATCTCCGCCAATCGGCTTACACCCAGCAGCGTGAGCGGGAACCCGGTGGACAACAGCGGGTCGGCAAAGCCCGCCGCCGAGGGCAACAAAGCCCAGCTCCTTCCGGCAATCTTTGCGCTGCGAAATCCCAGGCGCGGGATGTGCCGGAAAGGCGACAGCGCGCGCGCTTCGCGGAACTGCTCGCGCACGACCGGATAATTTCGCAGAATGCGCGTCCATGCCGGTTCACCATCCGCGAGCTGAAACTCCTCAGCCATCGCATTCGTGGCGGCGATGCCGGCGCTGGTGACGCCATTGCAGAAGTGCAGGATCCAGATCCACCCGCCATCCAACACGTGATGCACCGCCGCATCGTCAACCGGATACGGTGGCACGGCGTTGAGCGCAACGGCGCCGGTGTCCGCCAGCCGCCGCACGCCGGTGAAGTGGCTATAAAGCGCGGATGTAGCAGGGATCTCCAGCAGTTGTCGCTCGCCCAATGCGAGAGCACGATGTAAAAAGCCGCGCGGCCCCGTCGCATCCACCACAAAGCGTGCGGCAATCGTCAGCTCCCGTCCATCCCGCGTTCCTTGCAGCCGGGCTTCATGCGGAGCGTCGACGAACGCGCTTAATTGCACCTCATCCAGATAAGCTACGCCGAGGCGCTGGGCTTCATTGACCAAATACTCATCGAAGTCCGCACGATACCAGTGCGTGTCGCCGATCAGGTCATGAGGGCTGGCCGCCACCAGCAGTTGGTCTTCACGCTGAATTGGGCCCGCGACGCCGCGCGCATGATGAAAAAAGCTGAATCCCCGCTTCAGTCCGCAAGCCAGCTCCGGATGACGTTCCCGCCAGCTTCCCCATTTGCTCAGGGGCTGCAGATTGGCCAAACCGTAGCGCACTGCCAACTCCTCTAACAAAAGATTGGAAAGCGGGGTCGATGATTCCCCGATCACCATGCGAGGGTGCCGTCCGCGCTCCAGCAGAATCACTCTTTTGCCAAGCCGGTGCGCAATCATCGCCAACAGGGAACCGGCAAAGCCCGACCCGATCACCGCAATGTCAAAGCGTTCTCCCAACGGCCCTCCCCCAGCCCCTGCCGCACGCCGCGCAATGCACAGCGCCGCCGAGCGCCTGGCGAAGATTCATCTCACTGAGCCGGGCCACGCGTGCTTCAAAGCAAGCGGCGCATTCCGTGGCGCGCTTCAGATTCCACAAATCAGTAAATACCCGTCCCCGCCCCAGTCCGATTCCGTACGCCGCCGCGTCTTCAAGCAGGCTCAGTGCCGGAGGGCTGAACTCTCCGGCCGCGGCCAGCGTTTCCATTGCTCCATTCCCGCCGCGCGTGGGAATGAGCGTTGCCGCGGCAGCGCCGCACTCAAATGCAAAATCCAGCGACCGTTGCGCCCAGTTGAGTGCTTCATGCCCCTTCATGAACGGAGGCTGCACTAAGATAAACGCTCGCACGTCGATTTGATGACCGAGCAGAAACTCGGCAGCCGCGGCGAAGTCTTCGAGCGTCATACGCTTGTTCAGTTTTTCCAGAACCTCAGGGTGCGCGGTCTCCAGCCCCATGGCCACTTCCAAGCGCCCATTCAGCAGGCCGCGGAATGCGGCACATAGTCGGCCCACAAACGCCGGATGACATTCCACGATCACGCGCTCAAAATCCCGAACGCACTGGGCGATCGCCTTGTAGTCGTCGGGCGGAATCGCGCGCGGATCGAAAAAGCTTCCGCTGTTATAGAGCTTGACGGACCGTGCCGGGCCAAGCCGTTTCAAAGCAAGATCGATCTGCCTGGGAATGGCTCCAACCGGCGCCGATTCCGTCAGCGTGTTCTGCCACAGGTCGCACATTGCGCAGCGGAACGGGCACTCGCGGTTGGTTAGAAAGATTGCGGCTACCGGCTCAGCATGACCATGCGCTCCGCATTCCTCCTCCAAAAAGTACGCATAGGGCTCATCGGGATTGACGGAGCCGCGCGGCGGACGGCGGGAAAGAATCCAACGATCCCGCTCCGTTGCCCTCTTGGGATAGGTCAACTCCACGCGCTCCTCATTGGTAAAGGGAGAGGAACTTGCTTCGATATTCCGCTTCGCGCCACGGCAGCCGGTTCCTGAGCGCATCCTTGGAAATCGCCCCGTGCTGGAAGCGCCGCTTAGGAAAGACAGGCATCTTGAAGCCCGTCACCGCCGTGATTCCGCGCGAAACTATCTCGCCTTTGAGCACATACAGCTTCTCCACGCTGTAATCGGTGAGCTTGATGAAGGGAATAGCCTCGGCGACGGCGATCACATCCGGCCGCGTATAGGGACTGAAGCCTGAAAAACCGAAGTGATGCGCGGGCGCATAGGTTCGCGTATAGGACCTGCTCAGCCCGCCGCTGTAGGTGAGCGAGTGCTTGATTTTGCCCACGCCCCAGCCCTCCTGGTACAACATCGGATTGTTCACCACGCTGCGAATCGTCAGTTCAGGATTCTCTTCAATCGGATAATCCTTCAAATTCTCGTCGCCGCCGTCTCCGTCGAGCAGATACTTCCAGGCCGGGTAGCGCTCGCGGATACCCCGGCACAAAGCGATGGCCATGGTGGCGGATTCCACGTCGAGAGACTTGTAGTCCTCCACGATCCGAATTGTTTGGCTGGTATTCAATGCCGCGGGATCCCCTTCGATCGGCTCAAGAAACAGCCCCAGCCCCAGCGCATCCAGAAATGCTCGCGCTTGCTGCACGTCCGGGCCGCGATCCAAATCCAGAACAAAAGCCTTGAGCCGGCTCGGGCTCATCCCCAGCCGCTGCATCACAAAGTACGTGGTTAAGAACACGCTGCCGCTATCGATGCCGCCCGAAAAGCAAACTCCGATTGGTTCCCGTTCCGGCACATGCTTCAACCACAGCGCAACCTCGTCTGCCAGTGCGCCAATATATGCCTTTCCAATAGCATCCAGATCCGCAGGCAGTGCAGCGGACACTGGGGTGAAGAAGCGTGTGTAAGCCGGCTCGGGATCGGGGCAACCGATCAACTGAAGTTCGACGATGTAGTGCGCCGGAACCATACGCGAGTAGCTGGGATGAAATTGTCCTTCCAGTCCTTCGCTCTTCAGCCAGTCGTAGATGGCGTCGATCCGCGGCGCCACAATCAGTACGGGCCCTTCCTGCCGTTTGGCCAGGAAGTAGCGCATGGGGCGGTCCAGGGACCGGGCCATTCTCACCGTCTTGCCCTCGCGTGCAACCAGCGCAAACGATCCATGAATTCCGCGCACCGCGTCAGGCTGGCCAGAGTGGAGGCGCGCGCGTGCTTCCTCGACGGTGATGTTGAAGATCTGATTGGCCTCGGGTTCGGTGAGGTCAACCACCCTCTCTACATACTGATCCATGGTGTTCTCTCCAGGCTGTTCAGTGCTCAGTCCTAACGCGGAAGTAGTGCGGTGGGCGGGAATTCAAGAAGCGCGCAACCGGTTCCTCTTATTATTACGTAACTGAGCAATTTGCCCTCCACCGAATGATTGAACGAAACTTCCATCGAATTCCCCATGCCATTTGTGAGGCGCGTTCCTTAAGATTGTCCCGATCCATTCCCCGCACGAACGATTTGTATTTTCTGGAGGTTATACAACGAATGCATTCCACTCGAGGGGCGTGGGCGCGCGCTCGCCGAAGCCTTGCGCAAATCGCATGTCTTGCCTTGGCCGTCCTGTTCCTGCCGCTTGCCCTCTCTGCCATGGCGCAGTCCACATCGAAGTCGAAAATTCCCATCCGCGTCGCCCTATACGACCGCACCCGCATGGATACGTGGCAGTGGTTCGCCGCTCCACCGACAAGCAGTAGCTATGCTTACGTGCAATCTCTGCAACGGATCGGGATGGCGCAGCAGCTGCATCACTGGGACTGGGAGCTGCAACTCGCGCAGCCGACGATCTTTGACGCGCCCGATAACGCGGTTTCGTTGGACGCCGCGCAAGGCCAGTTAGGGCTCGGCGGCACCTATTATGCGGCGAACGGCAACAATTCATTTCCCGCAGCCGCATTTATTCAACAAGGGTTTCTGCGCCTCGATGGAGACGGCAAGAACCTGCGCATAGGCCGCTTCCAGTTCTTTGACGGCGAAGAGACACAACCGAAGAATCCCACCCTCGCATGGCTGCAGGACAACCGCACGGCCAATCGACTCATCAGCAACTTCGGATTCACCAATGCCCAGCGCAGCTTCGACGGACTAGAAGGACAGTGGCAGTTGAACACCTGGAACTTGACTGCGATGGCGGCGCGCTCCGATCAAGGCGTTTTCAACATGAACGGCAATCCCGAACTGAACGTCGACATCGAGTATCTGGCGCTTACCCATCCTCAAGCCGGCCAGCATGTCCTGTGGCGCGCTTTTGCCGCCGGTTACCACGATGGGCGCACAGGCTTGTTGAAGATAGACAACCGACCCTTGGCGTTGCGCCAGGCGGACCACACCAACATCCGCCTCGGAACCTATGGCGGCGATATGATCGCGGCCGTGCCGGCGGGACCGGGGCAGTTCGATTTTCTCTTCTGGGGGGTGCTTCAAGATGGCCGCTGGGGCATACAAGGCGACAGCGCGGGGGCTGTCGCGCTTGAGGGTGGGTTCCGCACAGGAAAGTCGGCCGCAGCGCCGTGGGTGCGTGGAGGATGGTTCCGGTCGACGGGCGATAACAACCCGACGGGCCAGACGCATCACACGTTTTTCCAGTTGCTCCCCACACCGCGCCTCTACGCGCGCATTCCGTTCTATAACCTGATGAACAACACGGATGGTTTTGTGCAGTTGATCGACAACCCTTTCCGCCGGCTTGCGTTGCGCTCCGACTTGCACTGGCTGCAACTCACCTCGGCTCACGATCTCTGGTACCTCGGCGGAGGGGCCTTCGACAACAAGGTATTTGGCTACGTTGGACGCCCTTCGAACGGTTTCACGTCGCTGGCCTCGGTTGCAGATATCAGCGCCAACTGGACGACGACAAAAAACATCAATCTGAATTTCTACTATGGATACGCCAAAGGAAAGAGCGTGGTGGCCGCCATCTATCCCTCAAACCCCAACATGCAGTTTGGCTACGTGGCGTTCGTCTATCATTGGCGTTCCCCCGGAACTCAAGGGAAAAGCCAATAGCCAAAACCGGCCGTGGACGGTTGAATTGCATGCAGATGGATCAGCAGCTTGCGCGGCGTCTTCGCGCTGCAAATGCCAGCGCCCCTGAGCTGCTGAGATCTCTTCTGAAGAGTACTGGTCGCGGTTCCCGATGCTGATCGATCCGCCCGGCTTAGATGTGCCGCACTGCACTACCATCAGAGCAGCGGATGTTACGGAAACCTAAACTCGGACAGAATTTCCTGCGCGACGCGCAGGCCGCTCAAAGGATCGCAGCCGCGCTTGGCAATGTTGCCAGCCACACAGTGGTTGAGATCGGGCCGGGCCGGGGCGCGATCACCACGCTCTTGGCGGAGAGGGCTGGCCACGTGTTGGCCGTGGAACTGGACGGCGAGCTCGCCGCAAACCTGCGCGCGCGGTTTTCGGCCCAGCGCGTCACGCTCATCGAGCAGGACGTACTGCACTTCGACTTTGCTGCGGCTGCCGAGCAGGCCGGTGAGCGGCTGCGCGTGGTGGGCAATCTGCCGTACTTTATCACCTCGCCGATTCTGCTGAAACTGGCGGCCAGCCACGCGGCGCTTGAGATGGCCGTGCTGATGGTGCAGCGGGAGGTGGCGGACCGCGTGACCGCAGAGCCTGGCTCGCGCGATTATGGCCTGCTTTCGGTGACCGTGCAGATGTACGGCCCCGTGGAGCCGCTGTTTACGCTGCCGCCCTCCGCATTTGCGCCGTCGCCTCAGGTGCATTCGACGGTCTTCCGCTGGAGCTTTGCGCCACGCTTTACCGAGTTCAGCGTCGAAGCGGCAGGGTTTCTGCACTTCCTGCGCCAGGCCTTCGCGCAGAAGCGCAAGACGCTGGCCAACAATTTGCGCGCCGCTGGACTGCCGCAGTCAGCCGTGCTGGCCGCGCTGGACCGCACGGGCATCGACGCGAGGGCACGGGCCGAGGCCTTGCCCATCGAAGCTTTGGCGGCGCTTTGGCGCAGCTTGGACGCGCAGCGCGAGGCCCCCCGCGCGCAGACACTGCCAATTTGATCGCCGAGTCTTCCGGTGGTGTGCGCTGGTTCACTGGACGCTGACGCCAGGGCGGCGTATTCTCCACCTAGCCGGCGAATCGAGGCGGTTATTCCACCCTGAAATCCGCAAAGGAGGATGGGTATGAAAGCAACCATCTTTGCCGTGCTGGCGTTGGCCCTTGCCGCCGCAGCGGCGCAGGCGCCTAAACGGCCGCGGCAGCCTAGCCGGGTGCACGCGCAAGGCTGTGTGGAAGCGGACGCGGAAACGCACTGCCTGGTCGTGAAGGACATCAAGAGCGGCATTGTCTATAACCTGTTGATCCAAGGCGCCCGGCCACAGCCCAGAACAGGAATTGACTTTACCGGCGTGCTTCATAAGGGTCCTACGTACTGCATGCAGGGCATCGCCGTGGACGTGCTGAGCTGGAAGCGCGACGATTCCATCAAGTGCTCCGTAAGCCAGTCGCCGATACATTGAGATCGGTGGTGACGGCCTCAACACGGAGCTTGGCGCACGCGCAGGATCGTTTTGAGTGTTGCGCCGCGCGATGCGGCCGTCTTTTCAAAGGCCTTTTGACCGTCTTCGAGCGGCAACTCCGCCGTCCAGGGTGTAAGGTCTACGTGGCCGTCCAGCAGCAAACCGAGTGCGCGCTCGAAGTCTGCCGGCGTGTATCCGAAGGACATCACGACGCGATGCTCGCGGCGAATGCAGGAATTAAAGTCGATTTGACTGCGCCTCGCGGCCATCCCCAGTAGCACCACCGTGCCGCCGGGGCGGCAGAGTTCGAAGGCCCTCTGGCGAGCGGTTTCCATGCCACAGGCATCCAGAACCAGGTCCAGGCCGTCACCGGCATATCTCTCTGCTTCGGCGCGGCTTTCCTCGGCGGAGGGGTTCAAGGCCAGGGTGGCGCCGAGCCGCCTCGCTGCTTGCAGCCGGGAATCGTCCACATCCTCGACCAGCACCTGGCGTGCGCCCAGATGCAGCGCAGTTGCGAGCGCCAGCGAGC
>JAKABE010000003.1 GCA_021801945.1 Acidobacteriota bacterium | reverse complement strand
GGGCCAGGTAGAAGCCGAACAGCACAAGCAATCCGGTCACCATCACCACGGCGATGCGGAGGCGGACGTTGAAGGTTTCGCGCGGCGATCCTAGCCGCGGCACCATGGGCGCTGCAAACAGGAGCCCGCTCAGACAGCCGCCCAGGTGCGCCATGTTGTCGATGTGAATTCCGGTTCCGATCACATCCGTGCCCACGCTGATTCCCATGCCCAGCACCAGGTTGAGCACCGCGAAGTAGATTACCGACTTGCGCAGCTTCTTCAGTTCCTGCGGAGGCACCGGCATGCGGTGCGGCTTGAGCAGCACGATCAGCGCGCCGGCAATCCCAAAAATCGCTCCCGACGCGCCTGCGCTGGCAGGAAAAAGGATCATTCCGTTGCCGGCGTGGATGGGCCATACCCAGCTCATCAGCGTGGACAGCAGATTGCCCGCGGCGCCTGTGAGCAGATAGACCGCGATCAGCCCCGCCGATCCCATCAGCGGCTCGGCCAGCAGCGCCAGGTTCCACAGGCACCACATGTTTACGCCCAGGTGCAGAATGCCTACGTGCAGAAACATGGCGGTCACAATCCGCCACCACTGATGTTCGAGCAGGACCGCTCCAGCGTTGTTGGCGCCCCACTGCATCAGCTGGCCAACGCTGGGGCTGATGGGGCTGATCCCGTGCACCACCATGGCCACAAAAACAGCACAGTTGATGCCGACCAGCAGATGGGTAGCCGGCGCTGCAAGCCACAACGGCCGCTTCCGGCGAACCGGTTGTGGGGGCCGAAAATAGCCAGAATCCGGAGGCAGGACCTCCGGAGCTAACCTGGGATCCTCACCGGCAGACGCACGTCCGTGAGGTGGTATAACGGGGGGCCAACTTCCCATGTCCTAACTTTAATGCATTTTGCTGTTGGGGAATTACCCATAAGAGCAATCGGGGCGGAATCCGACAGCCTTGGTCCGCCGATACCTCCGCCCCGCAGGAGAGTTACTGATTGTCTGCCGTGGCAATTGCGCCCGGCCGGGCATTAAAGTGCAACGTGGCGGCCGTGTCCTGGGTCAAGGTTTTGCCGTTGAACTTGAAGACTTCGATTTCGCGCTCCATCGAGCATTGCAAAAGAATCTCGTGATCGTTTTTGCTCCATGCCGCGCCCTGGCACCAGTGGCCGGTCCTGGCTGTGGCGATCAACGACAACTTGCTGTCGCTTACCCGGAAGATGCGCATGAGGCCGAACACGGAGTGGTACTTCGGCGAGGTGGGAGGAACAATGGCGTTGTTGGCTACCGTCACCTCGACGTACCTACCGTCCGGTGACATGCCCGCATGTTCCGGTGAGTTACCGACCACCGCCGTATCCACCACCTTGTTGGCCCTGAGGTCAATCAGCGTAACCGTTCCGGATTGGTCCGGAGGTCCCGCTGCGCGGTGCGCATTCCGCCTTCGCGAGTGGCCGTGCGCTGCCGGCGGCTCCTTGATGCCCTCAAGCTGGCGGAGAGCGGCCGCAGTCATCCCGCCCTGCATGTTGGTGTTCACTGCATATCCACCCACCGGCGCGATGCTCAAGCTATACGGATAGCTGCCGGTGGCGATCCTCTGACCGGTGTTCGTTACCCTGGTTCCGTTCACGTCGAGAATGGCGATCCCGCGGCGGCCTGCTTCCACCACGTAAGCGCGCCTGCCGTCTGGCGCGAACACCGCATCGGTAGGCGCCGATCCATACCCCATCTCCACCGTGCCCACCTTGATCAACCGTTTATGCGAGATCGTGAACACAGAAACCGACCCGCTCAAATTCGCCACCAGCGCCATGGTGCCGGCCCGGTTGATGGAGGTCCCGGCGGCTCCGTATCCGGCGGCAACCTTCTGGATCACCCTGGGATCTTTGGGGTTCGCAAGACCAATGACGGAAACCGCGTCGCCCAGGACCAGCTTCTTCGGATTGCTCGGGTCCCGCTTTTGCGAGCAGGTGACGATCGCAAAACTGGAGTCAGGCGCCACGGCCACCGAGTCCGGCGGTCCTACCAGGCTGGCCGGTGCTTCTACGGTTCCCAGCACCTTGGGCGGAAACACGTTCATGTCGATCACCGCGACCGTATCCTGCCTCATGCCCGGCGGATTGTCGCCCGGGCGCATCTGTTTGCCATCGTTGCCTGAAACCGCGATTTGCGCCCATGCGCTTGTCCCAAGCGCGGCCACCGCAAAACCTACGGCCAATGCGCTGCACATTCTCTTCATCGACATCATCGATCTCCCGAGTATCCGTTAACAACGGGCCGCCCTTTCCTTGTCCCTCGCTAAAGAGGGATAGGTTTCAAACAGGGTTTCGAATCGCCCTCCCAAGCGTGCTCGTAACATGGTCGCGCCACGAGGGCGGAAATTTTTCCGGCGACCGGGCCGCCTGAATGGATAATTCCGCAAGGCACAAGAAGTAGCGAATGCCCCACTGCTTCCATCCAAGCCCTATGCTTCCAACACACGGGGCACAATACCGAACACGGCGCTGCCACATGAAAGGCCGCGCCGTGTTCGTGGCCGTCTCATACCGGCATTTTGCGCTTAGTGAATTCGCGGCCAATGATCGCCGCCGACTCGGGCGCCTCCAGCACCATGGCGCCGTCCTTGATCTGTTTGATCACGTAGTCCGGGCTGTTGGGGTTTGGGCTTCCCGCGTTGAGGAACATCACGTGGTTCTTCTTGCAGTTGTCCAGAACTTCCTGCCGCACCTTCTGCATCTC
Source organism: Acidobacteriota bacterium (assembly GCA_021801945.1). The sequence goes on along the minus strand of JAKABE010000003.1, from coordinate 29,080 downwards.
CGGCCGCGCGACGGTTACATCGAACGGGATCATCCGGTCTTCGGGCATGGCGGATAGCCCGTAGAGCCAATAGGCGTGGTCGCCTGGGCCCCACTCGGCCATTGAAATGCCCGGCAAAGCGATGGTCTGCGCCATATCCTGATCGCAATACGTGTCCTCGATCTTCACCCCGCAGATGATTTCACCCTTGGGATTCAGCGGCCACAGGTCGGCCATATGGCAGTAGGTGTTGAGGTTCACGCCCCAGACCTCCGCCGCGTAGCCCGCGCTGGAGCCGCGCAGTCCTTGGTAGGTCAACTTGGGAATACCAGCTCGCTCGAACGGATAGCGCATGGACATCTGGCTGGACACCTGGATGGCCTCCCAGCGGCGCGCGTGGCAGATGTGAATGCCGTGAACGCCAGCGTCCAGAAACTGCTCTAGTAGCCAGCTATTGGCCCGCGCGTAGGGCGCGTCCAACCCGATGATGCCGGTCTCCACGAAGACCGCAGGCGTGCGGTGCCCGCTGCGCGTCGGTCCGCCGTCCACCAGCCCGCGCATGAACTCTCGCAATCCCACCAAGTCCAGACATTCGTGCTCCATCTCCACGTTGATGGCATCCATGTAGGTCTGCGCCATTCTCACGCCCTGCGCGTAACTGTCGACTCCCGGTCCTAGTCCTGAGCCGCTGTAGTAGACTGGCTGCCCGTCTTCCCACAACTCGATGGCTTTGTTGACGCGCTTGGGCTTGTAATTCCAATCCACCGACGACGGCTGCGTATGCGAGTTGACCGGAGGCTCAAAGCCTGCGCGCATCATAAAGAATTCGCGCATGCGTCTTTGCTCTGCGCTTGCGCTACCGCGGCTCTGGCCGGCTTTCGCTCCGCCCTCTTGTCCCAGCGCGCCCTTGGCGGCCAGCCCCATTCCGAAGGCTGCTCCCGCCCCGAGTAATTCTCTTCTATTGATCGTCATCGAGTTCTCCTTGGTAGATTGCTCCCTGGTTCCTTCATTTTGTTTATTGGTGGTTGTATTTCCTACCTATTTTTCGCGTCCTGAGTGTGCAGTTCGCGAACCATCTACATTGTTATCCGGAGCACCGTTTGCGGCGTTTCCGTGGTCCATCGCGGAGGAGAGTCGAAGGATCTGCGATTCCCTTTTCAACGCATTTCGGATTCACCAAATCTGCAGCCTCCGGTAAAAGTCAGGAGACGGTGAAAAATGATCCTGAGGGCTAAAGCTCAGTTGACAGTGTTGCTCTTGCTAGCACAGCGCCCGGCGGGTACCCCGCCGGGCCGATTCAAAAACTGACTTGCACCGCAGGCGGATAAGTAGGCTTGTGCATTTCGTATTCCCTGCGTGGTCGGGCGTTCGCAAAACCAGACGATTATTCTTTTCACCATTAAAACGATCTATGACTTATCACTCCGTAAAGAGCGCTGTCAAGGAGAAATTTCCTTTGATTGCTTGATTGCCGCTGCGTTCCCAGTGTCTGTATTCCCGTTGGGCCCACAAGAGGTCATACCAAGATCTGGTGAAAAGCCGCGCGGACAGGGCCCTGGTTGTAGTCTGGACATTGGTCCGCGCGCCGCGCCCGATCGAGTGCGCCAGATCAGCGTCCGGACCCTGAAAGGAGTGGAACTGTGAGTTCGCAAGTGCAGCAAGTCCCAAGCGGTATAAAGCGGATCCGGCGTGCGCTGCTTAGCGTGACCGACAAGACCGGTCTGGTCGAGTTTGCCCAATCGCTGGCGGGCTTTGGTGTGGAGTTGGTTTCGACCGGCGGAACGGCCCGCGCTCTTCGCGAGGCAGGGCTTTCGGTCAAGGACATTAGTGACCTGACGGGATTCCCTGAGATGCTCGACGGCCGCGTGAAGACCCTCCATCCGCGTGTTCATGGTGGGTTGCTCTACATCCGCCGCAATGCGGAGCACGAGGCCGCCGTCGCCGCTCACGGGATCGCGCCTATCGACATGGTGGTCGTGAATCTCTACGCGTTCGAGAAGACTGCCAGTCAGCCGGGCGTGGCCTTCGGGCGCCTGATCGAAAACATCGACATCGGCGGGCCATCGATGGTCCGCTCCGGAGCCAAGAATTTTGAGGACGTGGCTGTCGTAACCCGCGCCGCCGAATACCCGGACCTGATCCAAGAGATGAAAAGTGCAAACGGCGCAGTGCTGAGCCGAGAGACCCGCTGGCGTCTGGCCAAGCAGGCTTTCGCACTCACCGCGGCCTACGACGCGGCCATCGCCAGGACACTCGACAGGATCGAAAACGTGCCCGAGCCGGATGCGCCTGCCGCGCCCGACGCGAATGCGTTCCCAAGAACCCTGCGCGTCAATTTTCCGCTGGCTCAATCGCTCCGCTATGGCGAAAACCCCCACCAGCGGGCCGCACTCTATGCCGATGGCTCGGGCTTGGGTGTGGCCGGCGCAAAGCAGTTGCAGGGCAAGGATCTCAGCTTCAACAACCTCGTCGATTTGGACGCCTGTTGGGAACTGGTCCAGGAGTTTGAAGAACCTGCCGTCATCATCATCAAGCACACCAATCCCTGCGGCGCGGCCACTGGCGCGAACCTGCTCGACGCCTATCAAAAGGCTCTGGCCTGCGATCCAGTCTCGGCCTTCGGTTCGGTTATCGGCATCAACCGGGAAGTGGACGCTGCTGCCGCCGAGGAGATCGCCAAGCTCTTTGTAGAGGCCATCGCCGCCCCGGCCTTCAGCGCCGGGGCTCGCGATTGCTTCGCCGCCAAGAAGAATCTCCGCTTGGTCGAGGTGCGGTCCGCTCCACCGAGTCCGGTTGTCAAGCATGTTTCGGGCGGGTTGTTGCTCCAGGACGCCGATACCGGCCGCGTCATCGCATCGGAGCTGAAGGTAGTTACCCAACGTCCGCCTACGGCAGAGGAAATGCGCGGTCTGCTCTTCGCCTGGCGTGTGTGCAAGCACGTCAAATCCAACGCCATCGTTTATGCGAAGGACGGCCAGACCCTGGGCGTCGGTGCCGGCCAGATGAGCCGCGTGGATGCTGCCCGGTTTGGCGCCATGAAGGCGGTTCTGCCTCTTGCCGGTTGTGTCGCGGCCTCCGACGCCTTCTTCCCGTTTCCTGACGGCCTTGAAGCCGTGGTGCAGGCCGGCGCGACCGCTGTTATTCAACCCGGCGGATCGGTGCGCGACCAGGAAGTGATTGCCGCCGCCGACCAGCTCGGGATCGCCATGGTCTTTACCGGCATGCGCCACTTCCGGCATTGATGCCCCTCTGCGGCTGAGGCAAAGCCGTGTTTGATCCACGTGGGGTTGCTGCTTGGCAAGCGCGCCAAACGGCGCGCTTGCCGTCTGAATGGCCGGCGATTGCTTCGCCCGTTCCCGGGCAAGATTCTATTTGCGGCGCAGGGGTTGCGCACTTGGAATTCACGAAAATCTTGGCTTCCGGCGCGCACGTGCAACGAATGGAAGGTAAAATCTCCTTAACAGCAGGCAGAGCTGCTTGAATGGCTGCCTGCCCGGCCGTTGACGCCTGTGGAGACGCATGTGTTTCCTCCGGCGAGCCTAGCGGGCGTGGAATCCCCTCGATGATGAAAAGAAAATTCGCTTTGCCGTCCACCAGGTTTGAGCTTGCTGCCGCAGCCCTTTTTCTTCTGCCGGTTGTGTTGACCAATGCTCAAAATGCTCCTGGTATTATTGGCGCTCCCGCCACCCCGGCGCGGGGCCAGCGGACGCAGCCCAGCTCCATGCCCGCCGCAGCCGCACCAGCCGCAGCCACGCCCGCCGAGACCGCTGCGGAGGAAGCCGACCGAGCCAAGGCCTACTATCACGCCGCTTTGGCTGCCGTCTATGAGGACGCTGCCTTCTCTCAAGGCCAGCCTGCGGACCTGAGCAGAGCCATCGAGGAGTACAAATACGCGCTCAATGCCGACCCTGGCTCCGCGGCGTTGAACGACGAGCTTGCGAGCTTGTATTTCCGCGCCGGACGCGTGCAGGATGCCGAAGCGATCGAGCAAAGTCTGCTCAAGACCAATCCCAACGACATCAACGCGCATAAGCTGTTGGGGCGCATCTATCTGAGCCAACTCGGCCAGCAACAAAACAGCCTTTCGTCCTCACTGCCTTCTGGCGACGCCCTCAACAAGGCCATCGCTGAGTTCAAAAAGATCATTGCCCTCCAGCCCGACGATGTTGAAGACCGTCTGGTTCTGGGTCAGCTTTACACCATCAACCACCAGACCAAACAGGCTGAAGAAACGTTTGCATCCGCTCAGGCGATTCAGCCCGATTCCGAGGATGTGGTGCTCAATCTGGCCCGCCTCTACGCCGAAAGCGGGGACCTGGCTCATGCCGCCACGGCGATTGAATCCGTTCCTCTCAACGAGCGGACCGCTAAAATGGAGTTCACGCTGGGTGCCATCTATGACCAGATGAAGCAGCCCGCCAAGGCCATCGCAGCCTATCAACAGGCCGCCAAGATGGACCCCGGGAACCTGCGCGTCGTGAATACTCTGGCCCATGCTCTGCTCGACAATAACCAGCTCGGCCAAGCCCTCAAACAATATCAAAAGGTGGCTAGCGGGGACCCAGGCAACGGCGAGGCCTTCGTCCACATTGCGGAGATTCTCCGTCGCCAGGGTAAGTATCAGGATGCCCTTAGCGCCGCTCAAAAGGCCTTGGCCATCGATCCCACTTCGCTCGAAGCCGGATACAACGAAGGACTGCTGTACGACGTGCTGGGCGAGTTCGATAAATCCGTCCGGTCCTATCAGAGCATGGTGGATCTGCTCAGCCACGCCAACGGCGCCTATACGAGTGCGGAAAGAACCAACCGCAGCATCTTTCTGGATCGCCTGGGAAATGTCTACCTTGAGCAAAACCAAATTGATAAGGCCATCGCCACCTACCAGAAAATGATCGCCATGGGGGGGGACAGCGCCGTCCAGGGTTACCAGGATGAGGTGGACGCCTACCGCACCGCTAAAGAGTACAGCAAAGCTCTTGAGGCCGCCCGCAAAGCTGTCGCTGCGAACCCCAAGAACCGCGATCTGAAGCTCTTGCTGGCCGGAGAGCTGGCCGATCAGGGCCAGGTCGATGCCGGTTTCGCGATGGCGAAAGGGCTGCTCAAGAACACGCCCGCCGACCGCAGCGTCTGGCTTGCTATCGCCCAGATGGACATTCGCCTGAAGCGCTGGAAGGATGCGAGCCAGGCGCTGGATAAGGCTGAGCCGCTGGCCACTAAAAAGGAAGACCGCGTTTATGTGCTCTTCCTCCGCGGTGAGTTGGCTGAGCGGCAAAAACACATCGCACCCGCTGAGAAATATTTCCAGCAGGTGCTGGCTTTGGATCCCTCCAACGCCATGACCCTCAATTATCTTGGCTACATGCTGGCCGATCGGGGCATGCGCCTTCCCGAGGCCCTGGGCTACATTCGCAAGGCCGTGAGCCTCGATCCCGGAAACGCCGCTTATCTCGATTCGCTGGGCTGGGTCTATTACAAGATGGGCCAGTACGATCTGGCAGAGCCGAATATGCGCTCCGCCGTCGCGCGCGACCAGACCGATCCCACAGTGCACATGCACTTGGGCGACCTCTACGAAAAGACGGGCCGCATCCGTTTGGCAGTCCAGCAGTGGCAGCTTTCGCTCTCTGAGTTTGCCAGGTCGGATCCTGCCGATTTCGAGCCGGGCGATGTCGCCAAGGTCCAGAAGATGCTGGATAGCGCTCGCGTGAAGATCGCCAAAGAAGATAGCGCTATAGGCCGGCCCAAGTCGCAAGATGTTCCCTGATCCCGGAACGGCCGAGACTCTGCCCACGGGAATTTCCGTGCGGGGAGACGCTGACGGCCAACTCGCCTCCCGCGCCTATCCTGAGCAGCCCCATCCTTATCGCTCTCCATTTGCCCGCGATGCCGCGCGCATCCTCAACGCCCGCGCGTTTCGGCGCTTGGCCGGCAAGACTCAGGTCTTCGCTCGCCTACCCGCTGATCCGCCGGGCGACCACTTCCGCAGCCGTCTTACCCATACCCTCGAAGTCGCGCAAATCTCCCGTACCCTGGCCCATGCCCTGGGCCTCAATGCGGAGTTATCCGAGGCCTTGGCCCTGGCCCACGACATCGGGCACCCTCCCTTTGGCCACGCTGGCGAAAAGGCCCTTGACCGCGCCCTCCGGGCCCACGGCCTCCGCTTCGACCACAACCTCCACGCCCTGCGCATTGTCACTTGGTTCGAGGAGCGCTACCCCGCCTTCCGCGGTCTCAATCTTACCCTGGGCGTCCGTGAAGGCATCGTGAAACACTCCCGCGATTACTCCGCCGAAGAATACCCCGAGCTGGTCGAGTATTTTCTGGATGAGTCTCCACCGATCGAGGCTCAGTTGATTGACTTGGCTGATGAGATTGCCTACCTCACCGCCGACCTTGACGATGGCCTCGACTCCGGTGTCGTCACGCTCGCCGAGGTTCGTGATGCTGTCCCGCTCTTTCGAGGTTTCCATGACGCCGCGCTGCAAAGCTGTCCTGCCGCGACGTCCAAGTTGACCGTCTACGATGCACTGCGGCGCATGCTCAATGCGCTGGTGACCGACCTGATGAACGAAGTCCTGGTCCGCGTTGCCGCCCTTGGTGCCGATTCGCTCGCCGAGATCCGCCGCGCGCCCCGCCGGCTCGCCGCCCTCAGCCCCCAGATGGAGAAAGCCCGCGTGGAGGCCAAGGCGTTTCTCTACGCCCGCCTCTACAACTCTCCCGGAATGGAAGAAGTTCACGCTCACGCCGAGCAAGTGGTAATGGAGCTCTTTGCCGCGCTCCTGGCCGATCCGGGCCTGTTGCCTGCGGACCACCAGGCGCAGATTCCCGGCGAGGGCCTGGCCCGCACCGTCGCCGATTACATTGCGGGCATGACCGACAGTTACATCGAGCAGCTTTGGGTTCGCTGCTGCATGAGGCAAAGCCCCTGAGCAGGCGCGCTTACTTCAGACGCGATCATCTCCAAGCGGGCCTCTACTCTATGCCGTTGGCACAGAAGCCAGCGGTGAGCAGCACATTAAATAGGTGAAAGAAGCTTCCCCCCAGAAGCTCTATCTACATCCCAATCCATTCCATGGTTTTTGCTTGCACTGTAGTTCTGCGGGTTGCTACCTACGATGAGGACTTCGCCAGCGCGTTGTAGAGGCAGCCAAAGATCGCACCGCCAATCAGGCCGTCCACAATCGCGTATAACGTCACGATGATCACTTCACCGGCGCTACGGGCCGCGTTGTAACCCGGATACCACGATGAAAGCATCTGAAGAAAGTCATGGCCGTAGCCGCTCCAGATTAGGTTGGCCAGCGCCATCAGCAGAACAATTGCTCCCCACAGGATTGCGCCCGTTAGAGCCAAAGCTTTGGTGTCGAGTTTCATGGGTTCTTCCTCCTGAGCCGCGATTCTACAGTAGCTTCTGATCGATGGCGCCCCAAAAGTTCGGCGTCAAGGGTGTTTCATACCTGAAAGAACGTCGATGAGAACGGGGTAAGAACTCTTGGACTGGACAAACGCTTGGCTGCCGGAGTCCCCGCCGCCTGAACTCGGCCTTCGCTGCGAAGCGGCGTGCGCATGCTCAATACAGCGGCTTCGACCCGGCATCGGAAATGGCAATCAGCGGTGGCCAGCGCCTGATTGGGCGACTCCATCGCCGGCAAGCAGCGACTCCGTTTCCTTACGAACTTGGCAAACGCTGCCGGGGGAACCGCATCTAACTCTATTGTTTTTGTGCGCAGAATCGAAGCTGCATCGCCAACGGGGCGCTCATGTGTCAGCGCTGCCCGGTGAAAATCTCTGGCGAGCTTGATCCCCTGGGGCAGCTGCGGTGAGAGCGCGGGAGGAGCAATGCAATTGCCAGACGTGATACTGACCTTGCCGGCGAGAATCGCGCGGGGAGTGGCGCTGGGGCTCGTCCTTGCGGTGGCCTCGGCTGCCCAGCAGGCGCCTCCCCCGCCACCGCCGGACGCAGCGCCACCGAGCGCCCCGTTGTCTGCCGATCAGTTGCAGGAACTCGTCGCTCCCATAGCGCTCTATCCTGATTCGCTGGTGGCCCAGATCCTGGCGGCCGCCACCTATCCCACGCAGATCGTGGAAGCGGAGAGATTTCTGGCGCGTCATCCCAGGCTCAAGGGAAAGAAACTGGCCAAGAAGGTGAACAAGCAGGATTGGGCTCCCAGTGTGAAGGGGCTGACGGCCTTTCCCAGCGTACTGGCCGACATGAACGAGAACCTGTCCTGGACCTCTGAGTTGGGAGACGCCAATTACAACCAGCCGCAGGATGTGATGAACGCCATCCAGTTCATGCGCCGTCATGCGCAGCAGGCCGGGAACCTGCAGAACACCGCGCAACAAACGGTGAATGACTACAACGGCGACATCCAGATTCAGCCGGCCAATCCAGAAGTGGTGTACGTACCGGTCTACGACCCCGAATACGTGTATGGATATCCGGTGGGGATGTGGCCGGATTTCGATCCCTGGTGGTCGGATGACGAGCCCTATATGTCCTTTGGCATCGGGATCGGGATCGAACCGTTCGATGGATTTGGCTGGGGTTGTCGTGATTGGGGACTGGGCTGGGGTGAGGAGCCCGGGGTCTGGTATGGCGGTGAGCGCTGGTACTCGCGCAGCCCAGATTTCTACGATCGGCAGGCCTTTTTGCGTGGGAATTATCGAGGCTTCGGTGGACGGCAGGGGTTTGTTCGCGCGCGGCCAGGCGGCTTTGGCGGCAACCGCTTCATGCATGGGAACTTCCGAAGGGCCAACGGAAGGCGGTTCATGGGCGCGGGCGCGCGGTCAGGGTTTATCGGCGGCAACGGCGGTCGGTTCAACGCCGGTGTTCGCAGAGGATTCGCCGGCCAGAATCGAGTGATGCGCGGCTTTGCCAGCAGGCCGATGCCGAATGTTCGTACCAGCGCCTTCGGCGGGTTTGGGCCTGGAGGTAATGTGCGCGGCTTTGCCATGCGCGGAATGTCGAGCATGCACGGTGGCTTCGGCGGCGGCGGGTTTCGCGGTGGTTTCGGCGGCGGTTTCCACGGCGGCGGTTTCGGCGGGGGCTTTCGCGGGGGAGGAATGAGGCGATGACGTGGCCCGAGGCAGGTAGCTCTTCGAGCAAGAATCGTTTCCTCATGGAGGCCGCGATGGCATCGTACAAAAGCACGCAAACGAACCCGCGGAAGGCGCGCTGTCGCGGATTTGCCGCAGCAGTGGTGGCGCTGGGAATCTTCGGACCTATCGGGATGGCGGGCGCGCAGAAGCCTTCAGGCGGCGCCTCCTCCGCCGCGGCCTCGCTGGCGGCGCCTACACCGGACCTGCCGGCGAAGGGCCAGCAGACCTTTACATCAGCTCAGGCGGCGGTGAATGCACTGGTGGCCGCGCTCAAGCAGGGGGACAACATGGATCTCTCCAGACTCCTGGGACCGGGTGCGCAGAAGATCCTCTCGTCGGGTCATGCGGAGCAGGATGAACAGGACCGGCATCAATTTCTCGAGAAGTATGAGCAGATGCACCGCCTGGTCACGGAAGGCAATGGGTTGACGACTCTCTACGTGGGGGCGGAGAACTGGCCGGCTCCCCTGCCCATCGCGCATCGAGGGTACCTGTGGTACTTCGATACGCCGGCAGGCGAGAAGGAAGTGACATATCGCCGGATCGGGGAGAACGAGCTGGCGGCGATCCAGATCTGCGAACAACTGGTGGCGGCGGAAAAGGAATACGATGCCCAGCCGCGCGACGGCTCGGCCGTCAAGCAATATGCGCAAAGGATTCGCAGCACCCCCGGCCACGAAAACGGTCTCTATTGGCACACCGCCTCTGGCAGCGTTGAGAGCCCATTAGGACCGCTGCTGGCGGAGGCCGAGGACGAAGGGTATCCGAACTCGTCCTCCCACCGGATGCCATTCTACGGTTATTACTTCCGCATCCTCAAGGCGCAGGGGCCAGACGCGCCGGGCGGAGCCAAGAGCTACCTCAGCGGCGGCAAAATGACGGGAGGATTTGCAGTCCTTGCTTACCCGGCCCAGTACCGCTTGTCCGGTGTAATGACCTTCATCGCCGGCTCCGATGGCGTGGTCTATCAGAAAGACCTGGGCTCGCAGACGGTGCAGGCCGCCCGGTCGATGACCGCTTATAATCCCGACCACTCCTGGACCAGGGCCGACTAAGGGGATCTTGAGAGACCGGTAGCCGCTCGAACAGGAAGCCTAAGCTCGGATGCGAACGGGCATGACTGCGCTCAGGCACCGTTCTCGCCGACGGCTTCCAGTCAAGTTTCCGCGGAATTTCGAATGATTCGGAGAAACTGGGTCTATGTCCGGATGAATTCGGACCTATCCTTCCCGGTTTCCCAGATCCGAAAATCCGGACCTGGGAAACCCGCTCGCGGTGCGGAATCAAGTGATCAGTGAGCTGAATGCGGAACTTCGTTGCCTCGCGAAAGCTTGGAGAGATCGATGCGATAAACATGCTGAGCAGCTGTAAGGACCAGCAGTTGCCTGCGCTCCGGTACAAAACGCGCGGCGATCAACGCCTGATCCAACATATAGTGCGCCAGTCGTTTGCCTTGTGTGTCAAAAATGTTCAGTTCCTGGATGCGGTTCGTCGCGGCCACCATGCCAAGAGTGCCGTCCCCCGCAAGGGCGCGTCCGAAGAAGCCGAAGAGCCGCTTCCCGTCGGAGTAACGATAGACGGTCGTATCGTTGTTGTTGCCGTAAATCGTCAGCAGGTTGCCAAACAACTCAGCGGTTCGTTCATCGGTTCCGCCACTTTGTGCGCGAAGCTGGGGAGCAAAAAACGCATGTTCTGCTTTCCCCGTACGATTGGCGAGGACTTCGACGACCGTTCCATGACCATTGATGAACTGGAAGGGCAGGTCAGAGGTGTGAATCAGCTTCGCGCCTCCTGTCCAGTCAACGCGATTCATGATCAAGACGCTCTGGTCGCCATCAGCCTCAACCATTTGCGGTAAGGGCCCCAAAAATGTCTGCGACCATAGGAGCTTTTCGGTCTGGGCGTCGTAGGCTTCCAGCTTGACATCAACATTCCAGATTCCCTGCGGGGTGAGAGGCAGAATGCGGTACCGAATGGTCCCGAACTGCAGGGGATCACCGAGCGAGGATAGCCCGGGAACATATCTGTGCGTGAGCTTGTCGAAGCTGGGATCGATGGATGGATTGAGCTCGCGGGCAATCGGTTCGGCCTCCAGGCTGCCGGTATTTGCGACGGCAACGGCTCGGAACGGTGAGGTCAGCTCCAGCCGCTTGTCGGTGGACAGATCCCATTCGCCGCCACGCGCGAGGTTCGAGAAAGCAAGGTAGCGGCCATTCATGCTGAAGTTGCTAGCCTGGATGGTGGTTAGCGGAGTCAAGGGTAAAGTTATGCTGTGAAGATTCCCGTTCAACGCCCCAACTCCGAGGCCTCCGCCAGGAATCTCCGCCGCCAGCTCGTTGCCGCGCACATCCAAGGCCTCATCCCGAAACTCTCCCTCAACCTTCCCGGTGGCCGGGTTGAGAAGCACAGCGGCGGCGTTGGGGGCTGGCCCGAAGAGAACGCGATCTCCTCCTGCGGCGCTCGCCAGCCAGCCAGGCTGCAACTGGAATTTCTTGATGGTTTTCCCACCGGGAAACGTCGTGTAGCACATCGTGAATGATTCATTGTCGCTCAGGGGCACAAAGCCCCAGTCGCAAGTGGAAACCATGTTGCCCGATCCGACGAAGGCAAAACGTTCCTGGGCCAGACTTGAGAGCCTGCCGTCCAAGTGGACGGTTGTGTGACGCTGGAGATCGTAGGCCATGGCCGCGTCGCCAGACGTCGCGACGAAATAACGTCCATCACGCGACCAATGCATGAGGGCCTCAAAATTCTGGGAAGTATGCACATAGGAGTTGCCGAGTGTCGAGTAGTTATTCCAGAAGTGAAGATTCTGATACAACATATCGCCGCTGTTGATGTCGTAGAGCTTTAACCAGACCGAGTCCTCGAAGGGGGTGACGCAGGCCAGCGCGTTGCCGTCCGGCGACAAGCTCGTCTGCACGCATCCCGCGTAGTCAACAAAGTCTGCAATGCTCGCCGGCTGGCCAGTAGCGAGTTTCCATCGCTCCACGTCGAGATCGTTGTAGTTAAACACCAGGCCCTGCGAGTCCGGTGTGAACTTGGCCATCTCCGCCCCCAGAGCATCGATGGAAAAACGCAATTGCAGCGGCGCGGCCGAGAGTACGTGAATCTGGTAAGCGTCCTGGGCGAGTACGTATTTGCCGTCCGGGCTGATGGCGACGTTCTCTAGCGCCGGTTCGATAGGCTGTTGAAGCGCAATCGAGGTAAGCCCCGGCGTGGCCGGGACGATAGGGTTGATGCGCTTCTGCTCGATGGCCTGCTGAAAGGGCCTGAAACCTGGACGGAACACGGGGCGGACATGCCGGCAGCTCTCCGGGAGCGAGGCAACCAGCTTGTTGGCCATGCGCACCCGTAAGCTGATGAGGGGCGTCATATCAAAAGCATCGGTGAAGAGATTGCCGGTGAAACCGCCGTTGTCATTGACGCGATTGAGAAAGTTGGCGAAGGCCCGCGGGTTGTAGCCGGCCTTGATCATGGCATAGATGCCGATGCGGTCAGCAAGTAACTCGTCTTTCTGCTCTTCGTAGGGAGACAGGAAGGAGTAATCGTTGGGTGGCAGGTTCAGCATGAGCTCAAACTTGTTGTAGACGTCGGCGCGGTCCCCCAACTTCTTGACGTGCATGACCGTCTCCAGGCGGCGCGTTACCGCGGATGCCGAATGGTGGATGTAAATCCTGCCGATCTCCTGCGCCAGCATGGCGGCAAGCTCGTCCTCGCTGCGCGCGTCCATCACCAATTTGCGGCTGATGTACACATGCCCCCCAGCTAACGAAAAGGCGCGCAGATCAGGCGATTCGTAGATGCGGAATGTGTAATGAATCGGAGTGGGAGGGAGCTGTCTGAGGAGCCGCTGTCCGATCTTGTCGAGGTAGGTGCTTTCACTGGCGGGCAGCAGAGTGTAGCGCGGCTCTATCATGGCGGCCTGGGCATCGCCGAGCCATTGCTCTTGTTGATCAGTGAAAATGTCGGCCCTCTTTACCCGCAGAGGCGGCATGGCCAGCATGCAAGCCGGCTCCACGGCGGCAGCGCCATGGGCCAGCACTGTCAGTAACAGAATAACGAGAAATTTACGTTTCATTGGCAGATTCCACAGGAGAGCACTGTTGGGTACTATGGTAATTTGGAGTGCCAGCAGGGAGCAATCGAGGTCATTGGGGAAAGTCTGAAGGGTGAGGGCTTCACCGACGGCGAAAAAGCTCGCTCCGATAACCTCTTCCGATTCACGGGCGAGCGGTGGAACGTCAGAGTGTCGGGTGCAGTCCGCCACGACTTGTGTCATCTATGACGTCCGAGACGTGTGGCCTTCTCAAGGATGCTGCCGGCATTCGTAGTTTAGATAAGGTTCAAGTCTGGCATTCCCGTGGCCTGCACTGCCGTCTCGGGGCATCCGAACCAACACAAATTTGCGCCGGTCAGTTCTCCGGCCCTGGAGTCTCCAGCCTTGGAGCAGGCTCGACGGCGGCGCCGGTGGTCGCCATCACAGCCTTGTATGGCCGTGAGTGGGAAAATACCTCCACCAGGTCTGGGCGATGCATGGCTGGACAGCAGGGGATGAGGCATCGGCTCGGGGCCTCCAGAGGCTTGCATGGCCGGTGATCCCAGCGACGGCGCGGGGGCGGGGCGGGTCGGTTTCGCCGAGGACGCCACCCCAGCGGCGAAGAATCTCGGTTCGGGCGCCGTCGGGCCAGACCTGTCCACACTGGCAATTCACGACAACTTACGCCGCCCAGGGAAGACGACGAAATTCCTGGCTTGGCTTTCGGCTACGCTTGGCCTGCTGGTCTTGCTGAGCGGGGCGGCGCTGTATTTGCTGCAGAACCGCAAGCCGCTGGTGTCGGTCGCACTGGCGAAGGCAGGGGACACCTCCTCTGCGGAGACGGTGCTGAACGCCAGCGGCTATGTGACTCCACGGCGGCGTGCGACGATTGCAGCCAAGATCACAGGCCGAGTGTCGGCGATGTATGCCGAAGAGGGCATGCGCGTGGCCGAGGGGCAGGTGCTTGCCGAGTTGGATGAATCCGACGCGCGCGTTCGGCTGGATTCGGCTAAAGCGGATCGGGATGCAAGCGTGGCGGCGATTGAGGACCTGCAGGTTCGGCTGGGGAACGCACAGCGGGAACTGGCGCGGGCGCGGGCGCTGCAGGAGTCCGGCATACGGACCGTGGAAGCTCTTGATCAAGCGCAGACAACGGCGGACAGTCTGGCGGCACAACTTGAGCTGGCCAAAACGCAGGTGAAGGCGGCCGAGGCACGCATCGTGGTTGCCCAACAGGACGTCGACAATGCCACGATTCGGGCCCCGTTCGCGGGGATGGTGGTTTCGAAGGATGCCCAGGTAGGAGAGATGGTGTCGCCGGTGTCGGCGGGCGGAGGCTATACGCGCACCGGCATTGCCACCGTTGTTGACATGAAATCGCTCGAGATCGAAGTCGATGTCAACGAGTCGTACATCGCGCGGGTTGAGCCGGGGCAGCCGGTGAGCGCGATGCTCGATGCTTATCCGGATTGGCGGATTCCGGCGCACGTGCGGACGGTGATTCCGACGGCGGATCGGCAGAAGGCGACGGTGAAGGTGCGGATCTCCTTCGACAAGCTAGATCCGAGGATATTGCCGGACATGGGAGTGAAGGTGGCATTCTTGCGTAGCGGCGATTTGGCAAAGAGGGCGATTGCGCGGGCGGTGGTTCCTGAGGACGCAGTGCAACGCAAGAGTGGCCGCGCGTTCGTGTGGTTGGTGAAGGATGGGCGTGTCGAGCAGCGGGCCGTGGAGGTTGCCGAGGCGCGGGGGGGCGAGATTCCGGTGCTGGCGGGGGTGAATGCCGGCGACGCGCTGGTCGTGAAAGGGCAGGCCGCGCTGCGGGATGGAGAGGCCGTGCGGACAGGGCCGTAAGTGGGCTGCGATCAAATGAGGAGTGTCGGCGATGGTGCGCGTGGATGGAGATCGGCGTGGGACGAGTCTGGTCCAGGTGCGCGGGCTGGATAAGAAGTATCGGCGGGGAGAGGAAGAGATTCATGTGCTGCAAGGGCTGAATCTCGATGTCGATCGCGGGGATTTCGTTGCCTTCATGGGCCCAAGCGGGTCGGGTAAGACGACGCTGTTGAATCTGCTCGGAGGACTGGATGTGCCAACGGCAGGGAGCATCCGAGTCGCAGGGGATGAGATTACGCGGATGTCTGGCAAGAAGCTCACGCGCTGGCGGGCTCGACATGTCGGACTCGTGTTCCAGGCTTACAACCTGATTCCGGTGCTGACGGCCTATCAGAACGTGGAGCTGCCGCTGTTGCTGACGAGCCTTTCGCTCGCGGAGCGGAAGACTCATGTGGAGACAGCTCTGGCGCTCGTGGGGCTGGCGGAGAGGATGCATCACTATCCCCGGCAGCTCTCGGGCGGACAGGAGCAGCGGGTAGCGATTGCCCGGGCGATTGTCTCGGATCCAACATTTCTGCTGTGCGACGAACCAACGGGCGATTTGGACCGGCGCAGTGCGGACGAGATCATGGCATTGGTCCAGCGGCTCGTGACCGAGTTCCAAAAAACGGTGCTGATGGTGACGCACGATCCACTGGTGGCGCAGAGGGCGCCGGTGACCCTGCATCTGGAGAAGGGTGTACTGGTGGAGGCGGCAGCGCGGCATCCGGCGGAGATCGGGCTATGAGATTCGCCCAACTGCTTCTGGCTAACCTGCTGCGCAGGAAGACGCGCCTGGTGCTGACGATGGGGTCGTTCGCGGTGGCTCTCTTTTTGTTCAGCGTTCTCGCCGTCATCCGCGGCAGTTTCAGCCAGGGAATCGATGTGGCCGGAGCAGATCGTCTCGTGGTGATCAACCGGGTCGCGATTATTCAGCCGCTTCCGCTTTCCTATTCCGAGCGCATTGCGCGCATCCCAGGCGTAACGCTGGTGACTTTTGCGAACTGGTTTGGAGGGATCTACCAGGATGAGCGGAACTTCTTTCCGCAGTTTGCCATTGACGTGGCGCATTATCGCCAGATGTATCCGGAGTTCTTAATCGACGACGGACAGTGGCGGGATTTTCTGGGCGATCGGGAGGGAGCCTTTGCGGGGGAGCAACTGGCGAAGCGTTTCGGGTGGAAGATCGGGGACCGGATTCCACTGCGGAGCTCGGTTTATCCAGGGAAATGGGAGTTCAACCTGCGAGGGGTGTATCACGGGAAGCGCCCGCAGGATGATGAGACGCAGTTCTGGTTTCAGTGGAACCGGCTGGACGAGCAGTTGCCGGAGAGCCGCAGGGGCAATGCGGGCTGGTATGTGGTGCGTGTGAGCAACCCGGCAGATGCGGTGCGGGTTGCAGAAAGCATCGACGATCAGTTTGCGAACTCCCCCAACGAGACGAAGACGGAGACAGAGAGTGCCTTTGCCGCAGGTTGGCTGAAGCAGATGGGAAACATCCAGTTCATCATTCTTTCGATCGGGAGTGTGGTGTTCCTGACGTTGCTACTGGTGACGGGCAACACCATGGCGATTGCCGTGCGGGAGCGGACTCCGGAATTGGGGCTGCTGAAAGCGATCGGGTATTCGGACCGGCTGGTACTGGTGCTCATCCTGGCAGAGTCACTGACGATTGCTGCGGTTGGTGGCGGCCTTGGGGTGCTGCTTGCCAAGCTGTTTACGCTCAATGGCGATCCGACGCATGGCTTGTTGCCGTACTTCTATCTGCCGGGCTTGAACATGCTGACGGGCATGGGACTGGCCCTGGCAGTGGGACTGGCGAGCGGCATTCTGCCTGCGGCGGGCGCCATGCGGCTGCGCGTCGTGGATGCACTGAGGAGGATCTGAGCCGTGGCGATCCCGCTGATTTACAACCTGCGTAGCGTGCGGCAACGCTGGACCTCGTCGGTCGTGGCAGTGCTGGGGATTGCGGGGACTGTGGGTGTGTTCGTCGCCATGCTGAGCCTGGCGCGAGGATTCCGGGCGACGTTGATGAGGTCCGGCTCGGAGCAGAATGTGCTGGTGCTGCGTGCCGGCGCGACCGCGGAGATGATGGGAGCAATCACGCTGGATGAGGTGAAGGTGATTGAAGACGCGCCGGGGATTGCGCGCTCTCAAACGGGACCGCTGGTCAGTCCTGAGGTCGTGGTCGTTGCGGCTTTTCCGATGCGGAAGGGAGGCGAGGCCAGCGTGCAGGTACGCGGGGTATCTGGCAACGCGCTGGAGGTTCGCAAGGGTGCCAGGATCGTGGCCGGCCGGATGCTCCAGCCGGGACTCAACGAACTGGTTGTGGGGCGCAATGCGGCGCGCTCCTATACGGGTATGGATCTGGACGGCAAGGTGCGCTTTGGCGGCGGAACTTGGCGCGTCGTGGGCATCTTCGATTCCGGGGGCTCGGCATTCGATTCCGAGATCTGGGCGGACGCTAGGGTCCTCAATCAGGTCTATCACCGGCCGGAGAGTATCTTTCAGGCCGCAACGGTCCGGCTGGCCTCGGCACGCGATTTTCGCCAGTTCCGCGATGCTGTGACTTCCGATCCGCGCCTGACGGTGGATGCCATGCGCGAGGTGGACTATTACGAGAAGCAGTCGCGCTCCGTGACCACGCTGATTGTGGTGCTGGGTTCGATTGTGGCGGCGGTCATGGGCATTGGAGCGGTATTTGGGGCGCTCAATACGATGTATTCGGCGGTGGCGGAGCGGGTGCGAGAGATTGCGGTGATGCGGGCGATCGGATTCGATGCACTGAGCGTGGTGACCTCATTCGTCATCGAGGCGCTGCTGATCTCACTCGCTGGAGGCGCGCTGGGATGCATCGCGGTGCTGCCGCTGAACGGGCTGACCACGGGAACGATCAACTGGCAGACCTTCTCGCATCTGGCCTTCGCATTCCGGGTGACACCGGACCTGCTGCTGGGTGGTATCGCCTTCGCGCTGCTGATGGGGCTGCTGGGCGGCATTGCACCGGCAATCCGGGCGGCGCGGCGCCCCGTTGCTATCTCCCTGCGGGCTCTGTAGCTGCCGAAGGAGCGAGCGTGAAGGTGCAGCACCAAAAGCCGCTCATATTGGGGCGGCGCGCAATTGTCCCCGGACGACTCCCGAATGATACCGCGGCCAGGATCTCCGTCTCTCGCCTCCCATCGGCCTGCGCGTGTTCCAGGCCAACTGGTCGCGTACCCAGATGCCCAACTCCACGAATAGTCTCCAACTCTGCGTCGGTGTCGTCTTGCGACTTGGCTAGGCTTGGCGATGGTACTACAAGGAACCTCATGGGATGAATCGAATTTGCTCGGGCCGCTCAGGATTGCGGTTCGTCGGACGATGGGGCGCGGGCAGAATTGATCGCCAGGCGCTGGATGCTGGCCGCCGCCGTCTGTTCGATCGATGTGCGTTACCATTCTTCTCATGCGCCCCACGCTCATTCTTCTTAGCTTCAATTCGCAAGATACCCTTGCTGCGACGCTCAAAAGCGCGCAGCGCGTCTCGGACGAGATTTTCGTAGTCGATTCCTTCAGCCAAGACGGAACCGTGGAGTTGGCGCGCTCGTTGGGTGCTGTCGTGGTTCAGCATCCGTTTGAGAATTATGGCGCACAGCGCAACTGGGCGATCGAGAACCTGCCCATTAGCCGCCCCTGGCAGTTGCACCTGGACGCGGATGAATGGATGGACGACCAATTGGTTGCGGCCATCAAGGCGCTTCCGGAGCAGCCGGAGCACGCGGGTTACTTTCTGCCCCGCTATTTGCGTTTCCTTGGCCGCGTCCTGCGCCATGGAGGCATGAGCCCCACCTGGCACCTGCGTCTGTTTCGTACTGGAGTTGGCCGCTGCGAGGACCGTAAATACGATCAGCACTTTCTGTTGACGGGTGGCACCAGCGGCCAGTTGCCGGGCATGATGATCGACGATATTCGCATGTCCCTGAGCGAGTGGACTGTGCGCCACAACCGCTGGGCCGACGGCGAGATGGCCGAAATGGAGGCCGGTGAGGATTTCGGGCGGGTTCAGCCCGATGCTCACGGCAATCCCGCCGAGCGCAAACGTTACTTACGGCAAAAGTATAATCAGATGCCGTTGTTCTTTCGGCCCTTTGCCCTCTTCGTCTACCGTTACTTTTTCTGCCTCGGCTTGCTGGATGGAACGCAGGGATTCATTTTCTGGGTGCTGCAAGCCTTCTGGTTCCGGTTTCTGGTGGACGCCAAAATATGGGAGCGCCGTCACCGTACTGCGGCTGGGCTATGATGCGTTCAGGCTTAGGGCGGAGTCTCCTCGGCCGCTTCTTATGCCTCGCCTATCTGGAGGCAACAATCGATGCTGGAGCATTTCTCTTTCAGACGTATCCCAAAACTTCGAACCTCAAGGTTGCAGTCTCGTGAAGAGATCGCAAGCTTACACGTTGTTCTCGCGGGTTGCGTTTGAAGGGAATACACCCGTGTGACGGGTTTTCGGTTTCTGTCGAGCACTGAAAAGTGTGTAATTTGACGCTTCTTGAGGAAACGCCAGGCAGAGGTTGCGCTCCACTCTGCACCAATTGGAGAAGCGATATATCGCCCTATTCCTGCAGGCATTTGTTGATCAAGCCCCAGCCTCTGCAGTGCGGACCTGCTGCGCAGTCCGTGCCGACCGCCGACGCACAAAGACCTCCCTACAGGGAGGTCTCTCGGAGACTCGAGTCGCACTCTGCGTCTAGCGCTGCCGCAGCATTTTGATTGCTGCAGGTAACCTTTCCTCGATCCGCTCTTCAATCAGTTTTGCGCGTTCCGCGGCCAAGCCGCCCAGATAGGACGGAGCAGGCGTGGCTGCCAGCACCAGCGCCAAGGCTAAAACCGAAAAACAAAGGCCAGCAACGCCTGCCGAGACCAGCATCGTGTACGTCGATGAAATGTCCAGTCCCAGAATGTTGAAGGCCACGTGTTCCATTGGTTTAATGTGTCGGAGAACTGAAAGCGCGAAGAGAAAGAACAGCGCCGAGAGAGAGGTAAGTATGGCCAGCGCCGCATCCAAACTGCGATGAAACTTCTGGCGCGCCCGGCAATGGGCACACTCAGCGAAATGATTCTCGTAATCTCTTCGCATCTCCCGGGAGATACCCGAGATGTCATACCGCCAGCTTGCCAGAATGGCACCTACGACTCGATCTGAACAGGGGCTCTTTGTCATAGACATAAGGATTCACCTTGCTAAAGACAGGCTTTGCTGCTGTGCTTGTCTGCGGCTTTGCAATTGTTCACCCCTTTGGAAGTTCTGGAGGTTCCGCTTTCAGTCGCAATCCCACCGGCGCGATCTTCCTCTCTTCCTTCCAAGGCAACCATGCTCCGATTCGCCTTTTGCGCCAATCCTCCTTTTACTGAGATGCGCGATTTCTTTCATTGTAATCGAATTAGGGAAAAATCAACAGGCGAAATACCTGACACGCGAAAACCTGACTCGGACTGACTAAAATTCGATCGCTGCCAGCGGTTCATGTTGGTCAGCCAGCAGAAGGCGGTTGGCCAACAGGCTGGCCCGTCCGTCGAGCGCGCGTTCGGCCGTGATCCGGGCCAATTCCGGAAGGTTATTGCTTTCAGATAGATGCGCAAGGACGATGTAAGCGGCCTGGCCATCGTAGTCCTGGGTCAGGAATTCGGCGGCGGCTTCATTGGAGAGATGACCGACGCGCGAAAGCACCCGCTGCTTCACCGCCCAGGGATAGGGGCCGTCGCGCAGCATCTCCAGATCATGGTTTGATTCGAGCAGAAGCAGGTCCAGATTCTTGAGCTGCGCCTTCACGTTCGGCGGCATGTAGCCGAGATCGGTCGCAAAGCCGATCCGCACGCCTTCCGCCCCGATGACAAAACCCACGGGATCGGCGGCATCGTGAGGAATCGTGTAGGGGCTTATCTCCAAATCGCCAATGCGGAAGGGTTGACCGGCCTGAAAATACTCGACCGCGGGGAGCCAGGAGGGATCGCCTTTGGAGGCGGGCTGTGGGTCTGGAGCCGCCGGGGTGGACGGATCCGCTGCACTCGCCGCGGCCGATTCAGTCGACAACTCAGCCCCCGGATCGTCCGGCTCACCCTCGTCCGTCGCTGCATCGGCCTCGGCCTGGCGTGCGGCGGCCTGCTTGCGGCACTGCTCGAGCCATTGTGCATATGTCATCTGACGGCGCGGAGTCAGCCAGCGTATCCAGGCACGATGTGTCACTTCGGTAAAGTACACCGGAATCCCCAGTTTGCGTGCGGTTACGCTCAGGCCCGTGATGTGGTCCTGGTGCTCGTGGGTGATGAGAATCGCATCCAGAGTTGCAGGGTCTTCGCCAGCCAGCTTCATGCGCTTGAACAACTCCCGGCAGTTCAGCCCCGCATCAATCAGGATGCGCGTCCGCCCGCCGGTGATGACGGTGCTATTGCCCTTTGAACCAGACGCGAGCACTGTGAAGCGCACCATGGAACGAGAATACCGTGAAAGGCTGTGCATTTCCGGCGGCGACAGCGGGGTGACTCGAGAGGTAACCGATGTGGCCAAGTGCGGCCGCTTCATTCCGCCTCCGCCAGCTCGGCGGGAATCTCAATGGAAACCAGTGTCCCGCGACCGGGCTTACTCTCTACATCGAAGCGCGCCTGTTTGCCGTAAAGGACTTCCAGGCGCTCCCGCACATTCTGGAGGCCGATTCCAGCACCGCTGCGGCGCAAGGCCGAGGATGGGCGGCTACCCATGCCCACGCCATCATCGGCCACCTCGATCAGCGCACGGTTGCCTTCCAAGCGGCTGCGCAGGGTCACGGTGCCCCCGTGAATGCGTGGCTCAAGTCCGTGCTTGATGCTGTTCTCCACGAGCGGCTGGAGCAGGATGCTGGGCACCAGAACCTCTAGCGTCCGTGGGTCAATGTCCTTTTGGATCCGCAATTTGTCGGGCCCGTAGCGCACCACTTCGATGGCAATATAGTCGTCGGTAAACTTGAGCTCCTCGCGCAGGGGCACGTAGGCATCGTGCTCCTTGAGCAGCGCACGCAGAATGTTGGCCAACTTCACGATCATCTCTCGCGCTAATTCCGGTTGGCTGCGGACCAGCGAGCCGATGGAGTTGAGCGTGTTGAACAGGAAATGGGGGTTGATCTGGCGCTGCAAAGCATCCAGGCGGGCTTCGAGTACCAGGCGCTTTTGCTCTTCCAGGCTCATCTCGATGCGCAGCGCGTTCCACACCTTCAGCGCCACGCCTACCGTAATCGGCGCGCTGAACCACACCAGTACCTGCAGCCAGAGTTCCTTGGCCGTCAACGCAAACAGCCGATGCGGAAACTCGCGGGCCAGCCAGTCCCGGCAGGCTTCGGCCGCCGCAATTAGAAACAGCATCATGAACTGGCGGTCCATGCGGGGGTGACGCAGATTGCGGCGCACCCAACGGTACAGGCTCAGATCGATGGCTGGCGTGAAGGACCAGATCTCCTCCTTCTCGACAAAGCGGCCCAGCAATCCCGCCATCAACCCCAGCGCCACGTTGAAAGGCAGAGAGAGATATTCGTGGTGAAACATCGCCGGCGCCGAAAGCACCGCGCCGCCAAACATGGCCCATCCAGGACCGATTAGCAGGCCGAGCAGAATCACGGTGGTGAAGGAAATGTCGGCGGCCAGGAAATTCCGAACAAGAATTCGGATCCACACCCCAAGGGTGAGCGGAATCAGAAAAAACGCCAGCAACCCCAGGGTTTGCGCGGGGCTGCGCTTCTCAGTAAAGAGCAGCCTCCGAAAGGTGCTGGCGCGCGCGAGGATGCTGGCCGTGGAAGCGACCACGCCCAGTTTCACTAGCATGGTCACCCAGATGAGCGTGTTGGTCACGACCCTTATGGTACGCGCCGCGGAGGGCGATGGGGAGAGCTCCGGTTGGTGCTTACAACTTGAGACGGATCAAGATGGCATCCGGCGCGCCTTGCGGCGTGCTGCCTTCTACGCGATTGAAGCCCATGCGGTCGTACATCGCAATGGCATAGCGCATTATCGGCAGGGTATCGCTTACCAGCTCCCGGCACCCTGCGCTGCGCGCCTCGCCGATCACCCACTCCATGAGCGCGCGCCCCAGACCCAGGCGCCGGAATTTGGGACGCACATACAGGCGCTTGGCCTCCGCCTTTCCTTCATCTGCGGGCCTCAGAGCGGCGCATCCGGCCGGCTCCCGCCCCACCCATGCCAAGGCGAGCCGGCCACCGGGCGGTGCGTAGGCGCCGGGCAAGCCAGATGACTCCTCGGAGAAATTCTGAAATTCCGGGGCAAAGCCAAAGGATCGCCAGTACTGCGCAAGAAGGCGGCGCACCACCTCCCGCGCCGCCGCGTCTTCAACGCTTTAGATCCTCCCACTCGGCTTCTCGGGCTCTGCCATGGGTTGAGAAATACCGGGGCATGACCCGACTGTCAAGAGCGCTTCGTGCAGGGAAGTGACTCCGATCTGCGGTCTACGCTCATGTAGGTGGCCTAGGCGCGGCTCGCCGTGCGGGCCAACTCCAACAAGGCGCCGGCGACGCGGTCGGCGGCGTGGCGAACGACGCTCTCTTCGCTAGCGAAGTCGCGGGCGATCACGCGCACGCCAACTGCCTCGATCCTCTCGATGTCGGGTTCGATGGGCGCAGCGCCTTCCGCCGCGTAGCGAGCTAGGGTTTCAGGAGAAAACTGGCCCGTGTTCACAATGGCGTAGTCGAAGATGGGGGCATGGGTGTGATCGTAGATCCGAGCGATGTGCTCGGAGGCGGTGAGGTTCAGGCTCTCGTTGGCCTGGGTCATCAAATTGCACACGTAAACGCGCAGGCCGCGGGAGCGCGCAAGAGCCGCGGGAATGCCCTCGACCAAAAGATTGGTGATGAGCGAGGTGTAAAGCGATCCGGGGCCGACGGTGATCAGATCCGCCCGCTCGATCGCTTCCAGAGTCTCCGGCAGCGGCGCGGGACCAGGCGGATCGAGCATGAGTTCGACGATGCGGCGGTGGCTAGCGGTGATATTGGTTTCGCCGCGCACCAGCGTACCGTCATCCAGGCGCGCCACCAGAGCGGTGTTCGAGGTGGTGGCGGGGTAGATGCGGCCGCGGGTGGCCAGAATCTTCGAGGAGAGTTCAATGGCAAAGGCGAAGTCGCCGGTAATCTCCGTGAGCGCGGCCACAAAGAGATTGCCGAAGTTGTGTCCCTTGAGAGTGTCGCCGGAGCGGAAGCGATGGTTGAAGAGCTGAGCTAGGAGATCTTCTTCCTCGCTGAGGGCTACCATGCAGTTGCGCAGGTCGCCAGGAGGCAACATGTTGAAGTCCTGGCGGAGGCGGCCGGAAGAACCGCCGTCGTCAGTGACGGTGACGACAGCGGCGAGGTCGGAGATCAGGCCCTGTGTCTCGCTGCTCTGGCCGGGAACGGCAACGTGACGGCGAAGTCCCCGCAGCAGTGTTGAGAGGCCGGTGCCGCCGCCGATGGCGACTACGCGCAAGGGATGAACGGCAGCCGGAACTTCAGAGGTGGGCGCGAACGCCTCTGAAGGTTCGCCGTTAGCAGGCTTCACTGAGTTCAAGACAAGTCTTACGGAACTTCAGGATACAACAGCTCGGTAAAACGCGGATCGTCTGCCATGCTTTGAAAGTCGTTGTCGGCGCGGGCCTGCAGCCGGTTTTGGGGATTGAGCTCGATGGCGCGGGCCAGGTTGGCAAGGCAGTCCTGCGCATGGGCTGTCATCGCATCCAGGACAGCGAGGCCGTAAAACGCGTAGTCGGCGGCGGGGTGGTCGGCCAGAATGCTATTGAACTGTTCCCGTGCCTCGTCGTAGTAGCCCGTGTTCAACTGCGAAATAGCGTAGTCATAGTGTTCCTCGGGCGTGAGGAAAGCCAGGCGCGGCTTCTCCATCTGCCGCTGGCAGGTGGAGATGTACACGCGGCAGCGATCCTTGAGCTCCAGTGGCGCTTCAGAGAGCAGCTTTTCGAAGGCCGCCAAGGCCTTTTCGTACTTGGCTTGCTGCACCAGCTGCACTGCTGCCTGATAGTGCTGGAAGACAGCACCGGAAACTGTTTTCGAGGAGCCATCGGATTTGGTGGCGGTGGTCGAAGTTTTTTTGCGGCTTTGCGCCGCGGGTGGTCCTTCACGCGTCATGGGTTTGCCAGGAGCACTGTTTTTCTCTCGACGCGGCTGCGGCGGGCGGTGCTCGGCGCAGAACGTGCAAATAGAAAAGCAATGCTGCTCAGGCCATCTTTATACGCATTACCCCGTCCGTCGTCAATGGGGTTGCAGGGGCGGGTGTCTTGCCGGCGGCCTAGATCAGCTGCTGTGGGGGCTAAAGCCAGGGAATTGAAAGAGGGGTGAAGTGCCGCAGCCCGGCCCCGCGACGGATAAACCGGACGTGAGCACCCCGGTTATGGGGAAGATTGCCGGTGGCCAACCGCCTGTGGTGGAAGCCGGTTTTGAGAGGGCACGGCCTCAGCCGTTGTGATAAGGCCAACAGAATCGGTAGAGCTTTAGCCGCGGAGGGATGTCTTTCAATGTGTTTGGGCTTTCACCACGACTGCTCCAAGATGCACTGCGATCCATCTTCTGCAGCCGCCTGCGGCGCGAAAGGAGGGCGAGGTAGCAGGCATTGGGTTGCGGGAACGTCGGTTTTTTCAAAGTGGAAGATCCCCACGGCCTGGTACCGGAAGACGGCGGAGTTGCCTAAGGGCGATCAAGCGATTTATCGTAGTCTCGCTTCTTTGGAGTGAGGCGGAACCGATGCGAATTAAAATCCTTGCTGTTTGTCTGCTGGCCATTTGTGCAATCGCCCCGGCCGTGGCGCAATCCGCGCCCCAGCGGCCCAGGATTACTGGGGTCTCGCACATCGCCGTGTACACATCGAACCCCGCGGCCACGGCGCACTTCTTTACAGTGATCATCGGCGCGGAAAAGCTGCCCGATCCAGAGAACCCGCAGGGTGTGCGCTACGCCATCAACTCCACGCAGTTTGTCGAGGTTCTGCCGCTGCCGGCGGGCGCGGGCATTGATCGGCTGGACCACACGGCCTGGAATGTGTCCAGCGCGGCGGGGATGCGCCGATATTTGGCGGCGAAGGGCTGGAAGGTCCCCGCGCAAGTGACGCGCGGTTCGGACGGCAGCCAATGGTTTATGGTTCGCGATCCCGAGGGAAATAAAGTGCAGTTTGTGCAGCCGCCCGCACACCCGAAGCCGATCGATGCGCCGCACGTAATCGGGCACCAGATCATCCACGTGGGATTTATGGTGCACAGCCGCGTCAAGGAAGATACGTTCTATCGCGGCCTGCTGGGGTTCAGGCCTTACTGGTACGGCGGGATGCATGACGGTCATATCGATTGGGTGAGCCAGCAGGTTCCCAACGGGCACCAGTGGCTGGAATACATGCTTGTGTCCAGTCCGGGGCCGGGGATTCCGGCCAACATGACGCAGCGGGCGTTGGGCGTGATGGATCATCTTTCCATCGGCGAGGTTTCGGTTCCGCAGGCGTTCAAGATCCTGGCGGCCGGCAACCGGCTTACCTCCCGGCACGACGCCGCGCCGAAGATTGGGCGGGACGGAAAGTACCAGCTCAACTTGTACGATCCCGACGGCACACGGATTGAACTGATGAACCTCCACGCCACGGAGAAGCCGTGCTGCTCGCCGTTTACAGCGTCGGACCCGACACCGATGCAGTGAATGGCAACGCGGTCAGCGAGCCAGCAGGTGAGCGCTGTCTGACCGGCGGCGGAGCCGCAAGATTGGCTCTAGCCTAAGGCCAGCCACGCCATAGATGGCAGCGTTGAGAAACATAACCGTGTAGTAACTGACCGGGCCATGCCGCCAGAAAAGGGAAGCTGGAACCGTAATCGCGACGACCGTCCAATGACCCCAATCGGGGCGCGGAACCGCCAGCATTCCAAAAAGGACCCAGAAGCAGGCTACGGCTGCTCCGGCGAGTACCCAGCAAGCGAGTCTTAGAGGCATTCTCTGCACGCTGACCTCCTTCGATCCTTGGCTTGGACAAGTGTACTCCCAAAGGGAAGCGGGACCCAATCGGCATTTGGCCGGAAGTCTCTGTTTCTGTATACTGATCAGAGCGCCTGGCTGCGGGTGAGATCCCGGTCTGCCGGGCTGCAATCATCGGTCAAAACGAGATAACCATGCCCAAATTGAAGACCCACAGGGGCGCCGCCAAGCGCTTCAGCAAGACCGGCACCGGCAAGATCAAGCGGGGCCACACGAAGACGCGGCACATCCTGACATCAAAGGCGCCGAAGGCCAAGCGAAAGCTAGGCAAGAGCGTGATTGTCGCGGACGGCGACCACGCCAAGGTCGCGCGTATGATCCCCTACGCCTGAGGGCGCTCCGCGCCTGGGGACCTGTTTTAGACGGGTTCCGCGGCACGGCGAGCCGATGGGCCGGAGACGGCCCCCACCGGTTGCAGAATGCGTTCGCGCCGGCGAGATATCGGACCTGAATTCAGCGAGTGAAGAGGCTAAGAATCCTGCCTCCAGCCGCATGACACGGGAACGCAAAAAGGAGAGACGATATGCCACGCGTAAAACGTGGAACCAAGCGGGCCGACCGGCGAAAGAAGATTCTCAAGCGCGCCAGCGGCTATTTCCTCACAAAATCGAAACTGCACCAGGCGGCACGGGAGGCCGTGGAGCGCGGTCTGAAGTTCGCCTACCGCGGCCGGCGCGAGAAAAAACGCCAGTTCCGCTCGCTGTGGATCGTGCGCATTGCCGCGGCCTGCAAGCTGAACGGGACCAGCTACTCGCAGTTCATCAACGGGCTGAAGAAGGCCGGCGTCGAGCTCGACCGCAAGATTCTGGCTGAGGTCGCCGTGAAGGATGCGGCGGGGTTCACGAAGCTGGTCGAACAGGCCAAGGTGGCTTTGGCCTCCAAGGCAGCCTAAGGGCAGCGCATCATCGCGTGAACAAGGAGGGAAGTCCACGGTTGCCGGCGAACGATTGCCGGCGGGCCGGCGGCGTAAGTCGCAGGCGATCGCGGTCTTGTTGCAGGGGCCGTAAGCGCACCTGATCCCTTTGCCTGCTCAGAGCTGGCCGCTGAGCCAGTTTCTAAGATTGTCGATGGGCAGGCGAACCCCGATGAAGAACTGTCCAAACAGCGCATAAACCGCGCTAACCTCGTCGAAGCGCATCTCGTAGATCAGCTTTTTGAAGACGACAGGATCGTCGGCGAACAGGTCGACACCCCACTCCCAATCATCCATGCCGATGGAACCGGTAATGATCTGTCGGACTTGGTCGCCATAGCGGCGGCCGATGAGGCCGTGTTCGTGCATCATGCGCTGCCGTTCGGAAAAAGGGACGGTATACCAGTTCGCTTGCTCGCCGCGCTTGCGGTCCATGGGATAAAAGCAGAGATATCTTGTACCGGGTACCGCCGGAAACAGGCGCGGAGCCATGGCGGCGGAGGCACGCTTAAGCGACTCCGCGATCTCCGCGTTCCACTCCGGCGAGTGTAGTGCGAAGCCTTTCTCCGTAGCGGCTTCGTAGGTCTTTCGGCTCGACTCGTAGAGGCCCAGCTCGACGACGGAGACGTAAGAGTGGACAGGCGTGAGGAAGCTGTAAAGCGCGGTCTGCGCTAGGTCGAGCTCGGCTTGGTTCAGTGCTTCCAGCGATTCGCGGAAGTGGAGCAAGATCAGGTCACCCTTGTGGCCGAGCTCGGAGTAAAGCGCCGTGCGCACCGGAGTCTCTGGGCCAGAGCGCTCCATGGAGCGCAGGACGGCCGCTGTACTGGTAGCAATCTCATTGCGATGGCCGTCTGTGCAGCTCCGCCATGCCTTCCAGTCGAAGCGGAAGAACTGGTGCAGCACGCTGGAGCCTTCAAGAGTGAGCGGAACAGGGGGAAAGTCGGGCAACGGAACCTCCGGGGAGCAGGCCTGGGACCAACCCTCATCGTAGCAAAGCAGGGCCCCCCGCCCTGAAGATACAAAGCCGTACGGAGCGCTAAGTTGTCCCCCCCCCCCCCGAGCAGGATGAGGCGAAGAGAATGGTGTGCGGAAACATCCGCAGCCGGCTTGCCATAGTCGCACAGAATCACGCAATAGGGACGAGGACCGCACCGAGCCTTATATACTGGAA
>JAKABE010000184.1 GCA_021801945.1 Acidobacteriota bacterium | reverse complement strand
CGCCGCCTCCTTCAGGTCGTGCGCCTCGATGGCCGCGTTCATGCCTCCCGCCATGATAAGTGCCTGATGCGGCGCCAAAGCGAGGGCCTTCTTGTATTCGATCTGGGCCTTCGCATAGTGCTTCCGTGCCGTGTAGAGGTCGCCGAGAGCAAGACGGGGAATATAGAGGGTAGGATAGGCCGCGGCAAGGCGTTGGAAATATCTTTCCGCCTCGCGGTTGCGCCCCGCCGCCCGCTCCGCATAGCCCAGGGAAGTGAGAGCAAAGCGGTCTTTCGCATTTTGCGTGAGGATCTTCTTATAGACGGCGATGGCGTTTTCGGTCCTGCCGAGCTTCATCAGGATGTCGCCGTTGAGCTGCAGATTGTTGAGATCGTCCGGATTGCCGGCGAGAGCTGCTTCGATATCGGCGAGCGCACCCTCTGAATCGCCTGCATTGAGTCTGATCAAAGAGCGGAGGCGAAGATACTGCTCGCGCGGAACCGCGGACTTATCGACGGACTTGATCTGGTTCTCGGCAATCTCGAGCTCGTGCTGCGCGGCATCCTGGTCGTCGAGCGAGCGATCGAGCGCTACCAGGTCCATGTGCAACTGGATTCCATACAGTGGTCCTTCCACCGGGCTGGCAGGCAAGTCCGCGATGGCCGTCTGGTACTCCTTTGCGGCGTCTCGATCGCGATCCTGGATTTGCGCCATTTCGCCGCGAATTGCATGCAGGCGATAGGAATTGGCGTTGATGCCTTGCGCCCGTTTGAGGAACAGATTGGCATCGGTCATGGCTCCGGTGACCACCTCGGCCTGGGCGGCGGAGAGCTGGAGGTCCAGATTGGCCGGCACCGCGTTGGCGGCCTGGGCATAATAATGCGCCGCCTCGTCGGGTTTTCCGTCGAGTTGATACGTGTAGGCAAGTTCGCCTACTACGTCAGGCTTGGGATTCTGGATCGAAAGCAGGGCATCGATGGCATCCCCGTACTTTCCAAGCTCGCGATAATAGCCGGCGAGCGAGCGCTGAACATCGGGATTATTGGGTGCGCGGTGCTTGGCCATGTCGAGGTAACGCTGCGCCTGGCCCATCTGCTTCAACTGCTGATAGCTGAGCGCTAGCAACAGTTCGGAACGGGCATCCGGCTGGAGATGTTCGGCCCGGTTCAGCCACTTGATGGCGTCGTTAAAGTCTTTTGAGCGCATGTAAAGTTCGCCCAGAAGCAGCACATCGTTGTGACGGCGCGGATCGGTGGCGATCACCTTGTTAAGCAGTGCCTCGGCTTCCGCAGTCCGGTCCATGAGGCTGTAATCCTGAGCGATGCCGGAAAGCGCATCGAGCGAGCCCGGGTTCAGCCGGAGTCCGTGATTGTAGGCATCGAGCGAGAGCTGAAGCCGCGACGCCAGCCGGGCCGCGTACCCCAGCAGGAACCAGAGCTGCGGGTCGTTTGGAGCCGCCTGGGCAGCGCGTTGTGCGTAGTCGACCGCCTGCGCCTTGTCGCCGTGCTGGAGGGCAAGCTGGGCCGCGCGCGCCAGGCGCGCGTTCTGGATGTTCGATCCCCAGCCGAGCGATTGCGCAGCCTGCGGAGCCTGCGGAGATGGAGATGTGGTTGGCGCCGGTTGCGCCTTTCCCTTGGATTTCTGCGCGGGGGCGGGCGTTACCTGATAGATCTGCGCGGAGACGGCGGTTGCCAACCAGGCGCAGACGAACAGCCATGCAATGGTCGCAATATGTGGTCTAGCGTTCAAAAGGAATCACCAACCCTGCAATTCACGTTGATGGGTTGGATTCTCGGAAGCAGTCGAATGTTGGCTCGATGAAAATGAAGGGGTCAGAATTTGCGCCGGATGGAATTTGCTATTCGGATTGAGCCGAGATCCGGCGAAGCAACCATGCACGGGCAATTCTCAATCGAACGTATGTACGAACTTTCACAGTCCTTCAACCCTCTGTTTGGTACCGAGAAGCTACGCATCACCCTAGGCCTGCCGAGTGAAAACTTTGACTCAAGAACTGTCTGGAGAGGCATCAGTGCAGAAATCCGAGTTTGCCGAATCGCCGCAGCGCCCAATGCCGCTCAGTTTCATTCTGCTGGTGGCGGTGGCGGTTCATGCGCCTTTGCTGCTGATGAAGCTGCCTTTAGGGTCGTACGACACCAATTTCCACATTTTTTTTGCGTCGCATTATCTGCACCATTGGTTCAATCCCTGGAACCCGAAATGGTACGCGGGCTTCTCGCAAACCACTTATCCCCCCCTGCCGCAGCAGTGGATCGCGGCCATTTCCCCCATTTTCGGGCTGGAAATGGGGTATATGGTCGTCCAATTCGTGGCTATTTTGCTCCTGGTTGTGGGTGTGTACCGGTTCGCGAAGCTATGGGTGAGTCCACGGGCGGCCTCGTTTGCGGCTCTGGCCACCGTATTTCTAGGTTCCGAGAGTTTTTTGGTCTACTCCGCCGGCCAGTTGGGCACCACCTCCGCGGCTCCGCTCTATTTGAATGCCCTTCCATATATGTATGAATGGGTCCGGCACGGACGTGGGCGCTCGTTCCTGAAGGCGTTCGCCTTGTTTGCTGCGGCTGCCGCGGCCCATCATGCCACGCTGCTGTTCGGATCCTTTTTCTTCGCTCTTCCGGTGCTGGCGCTGGCCTACTTCGATCGCACTGAGGGGGAGCGGGTTTCAACCTCGGCGTTCATCGCCCGCACGGCGGCGATCGTGCTCACTGTTACTGCGGCCATCATCGTCGTGCTGCTGCCCTTCTGGATTGCGCTGATCCACTATCCGGTGACGCAGACGCCGATTCCGCACCCCAGCCGCGCCAACTACATTCTGAGCCCGCAATGGGGTTTGAATTACTTCATCGTGCCCTACGGCGCGATGATTCTGGCGCTGCCTTTCATCTTTTTGCGGGGTTCAACCGAGCCCCGGCTGCGGCCCCTGCTGTTCGGTTTTTGGGTGGCCTTCATGCTCGGTCTTGGCGGCACCACGCCGGTGGGCCCGATTTTGCTGCGCCGCGCCTTTGAAGTGCTGACCATGGAGCGCTTCAGCTACTGGGCCACTTTGCTTGCGCTGCCGTTCGTTGGACTCCTGGTCTCGGAACTGGTGGCGCGTTATCGCGTCCGCGCGGTGGTGCCGATTTCCATTCTGGCGGCTCTCACTTGTGGATTGGCCGTGGCCTGGTCCACCTACCGGCCGGCCGATGGCGGGATGCAGAGCATCGATTCCAAGTCGGTCGCCAACTGGCTCGATCGCGATGGCCACGACCGGTACCGCTATGTGACGCTGGGTTTTGGCAACCAGATTTCGCGCCTGGCGCGGCTGACCGATGCCAACAGCGTAGATGGGGAATGGAACTCCGGACGCATGTTGCCGGAGCTGACCAAGTACGGCGGCGGCTCGCTGAGCAACTCTAAATACTTCAACAAGGCCGGTCTCGATGCCCTGCGCGCGATGCTGATGCATGCCGATCACTACGGGCTCAAATGGGTGATCGTGCGCGATCCCTACTACAATCCGCTACTCTCGTTCGCAGGTTGGCGCCCTGCTGACCACCTGGATGACAACACCATCACTATCTGGAGCAAGGACGGTATTCCGCCTGCCACGCCCGTGAATGCGCCGCAAATGCCGCCGCGTTGGCAGGGCGTCATGTGGGGGATCTTCCCATTCGGAAGCAGCATTTTCGCGCTCCTGGCCGTGCTGATTCCGCAAAAGAGACGCGTGAAAAGCAGCGAAGAGGCTTCTATCGCCGCCGATGAGACGCTTCTGACCGGGAGGCTGGCCTCGTGAAGAGAAATGGATATCTGCTCGCCCTGCTGCTTGGCGCCGCCACGGTGGCGCTGATCGTGATTGGAACCCTTCGCCCTGTGCACGCGGCTTTGGCCTACGCCGGAGGTCAGGGGCTCGCGCCTTCGCCCTCCACACCCGAGCTTGCGGCGCGCAACCTGGCCGGCGAGATCCAAAACCACCAGTGGAGCCGTGCTTACAACAGTCTCGCGAACAAGGCTGAGTTCAGCGAGCCGGAATTCGAACACGACCTGACTGGCTATTATCAGAGCCTGCGCACTTACGCGACGCTCGATCGGTTTGAGGTCCGGCCCCTCCGCGCCTCTGACAGCGATGCCGATATCCGGCTCAAGTTCTACTGGTCGACCGTTCTCGGCACATCCGAAAGCTCGCGCGACCTGCACCTGGTGCGCAATGGCGACCGCTGGCAGGTGGACTGGCCGCTGGTGATGAAGCCCTCGGTGCCGCCGCAGGTCATCCCCGTGAATTACCTGCGCTGGGACGTGATCTATCCCGGCGCAGGCGAAGACTGGGCCGCGCAGAGCGTCGAGTCTCCGCATGTTCGCATCGTGGATATGCACCCGGTGCAGCGTGCCGAAGGGGTGGTAATCCTGGGTGAACTGCTGAATGATGATGTGGTGCCCGCCTACGTGTCGGTCTCTGCCACGCTGCTCTCCAAAGACCAGAAGCCGATCGCCACCGAAGGCAGTTTCGACAAGATCCAGCATGTGCTGCTGCCCAAGCAGGTGACGCCCTTCTTGATCGCATTTCCCGATGCGCAACTCTCCGATGTGGCCAGTATCCGCATGGATCCGTTTTCGACGCTGGTTCCGGCGTCGGCGGATCCGGTGATTGCGATCGATAATGAGCACCTGAATCCGGCCCCGGATCCTTCGCTCACAGGCCAACTCATCAACCAGAGCGGGCAGGTCGTGAACGTGGCTCACGTGCTGGGCACCTTCTACGACAAGTCCGGCCAGGTGGTCTGGGTGGCCGATGAATACGTCGATCGCGCCCTGCTTCCGCAAACCCCGGTGGCGTTCGATGTCAAGATTCCCGAAGATATGGCCCGCAATATCAGCAGCGAACGCACGGTGGTCGCTTCCTATTCCGATACCTCGGGAGGATCGCTGTGACACGGAAGCTCCTGCTCCTGCCCGGGGTACTTGCGTTAGCGTCCTCTTCCCTTGCCTTCGCGCAGGGGGGCCTGACGCTGCCCGCGAAGGTTGCGGCCGGTAGCGCCTTCTCAATAGCAACGGCGGGCAGCGGCAACGGCACGCTCTACATCGTTGGCCTTGGCCAGACCATCAAACGCAATGTCCAGTTGGGATCGACGGTAAACCTTGCTGCCGGGACGCTCTACAACGCCGGCCAGTATCTGGTGATTCTGACCGGCAACGGTCCCGCTCCAACGGAATCGCTTACCGTCACCTCCGCTACCACACCGGCGGACCTGAGCTTTCTCGCCAGGCCCTCGCGCCTTCCGGTTGGTCTTCGGAACGGCATCACCGGCGCCGTCTACGTTTTTGACCATTACAAGAACCTGATCACCGTGCCCTCGCCGGTCACGTTCGACTTATCAAGTTCGTCGGGCGCGCACCAGACGCGCACCGTGATTACGCGGGCCGGCGCCGCATGGACGGAGATGGACTCGACCGCCCATCAGGGCAACGACCAGTTTGTGGCGCGTATCGGACCCGTCTCCAGCACGCGCGTGATCGAGCAGGTGCCCGGCGACCCATGCGGGCTCACAATGACGGCTACCCCCGCCGGGCAAGACGTGCGTCTGCAAACCGCGCCCGTTCGCGACTGCAGCGGCAATGCGGTGCCGGATGGAATCGTTGTCACCTTCACTGAGACCTACCACGGGGATCAATCCACTGTTGACGTGCCCATTAAGCGGGGCATCGCGCAAATAGATATGCCGGCGCATCCCGGCGCGCTCATCTCCGTGGCCAGCGGCGTGGTGATGGGGAACCAGATTCGATGGGAGAAGTAAGCATGCTCGGCCGGATGATCAGCTTGGGTATAATTCTCGGATCGCTGCCCGCCATGGTTGCGGCGCAGGCCGCGGTGCACATAGAGAAGTCCCATTTGGATGGCCCACGAGCCTTGGCGCCGCAGACTGCGCAGGCAGTGATCCGCGATTACCTGCAATCCTGGAAGGCCATGCGCGCGGCGCTGGAGCAGAACCAGCCAGGTCTGCTCAGCGCGGATTTTGTGGGAACGGCCAAGGACAAGCTCA
Organism: Acidobacteriota bacterium; assembly: GCA_021801945.1. The sequence goes on along the minus strand of JAKABE010000184.1, from coordinate 682 downwards.
TTGGCACAGTGCACGAGCAGAACGCGGCTGGGATCCGTACCCGCTACCGGGATCGCGCCCATGACCTGCAAATCGTCTTTTATTCGCCGGAAGGCCTGTCCATCGAATTGACCGATACGGTGGATTACGACGTACAGGTCTTCGATCACGATAAGTTGCTGACGTCTCAACCGGTTCACGCGCATTACCTGATCATGATGACCCCTTCGGAGGTGCGCTGGAGGGTGCGCGTAATGCAAGCGGGAAATCCATGAAGATCAAACACAAATCCGGCCGATTCCTGCATCCAATCGAGAGGAGCGCTTTGGCCGGAATGACAGAAAAGAACCGCGCTGCCAGATTGCAATCAATTCGGAAGTCCAGGAGCTGACTATGGTCTCAGTCGTTGTCCCGATTTATAACGAGGAAGAGCTGATTGTACGTTTTCACGAGGCTGTTGCCGGCGCTTTGACCGGCGTTGTTGAGGATTGGGAAGTGGTTTATGTCAATGACGGGTCAACCGATTCCTCTCTTGAGCTGCTGAAGGGCCTCCAGGCTGTGGATTCTCATGTAGTGGTTGTGGAACTGTCGCGCAACTGGGGCCACATGGGTGCGATCAAGGCTGGCTTGCACACCGCGCGCGGGCGCGCCGTCATTCTCATGGACGGCGACTTTCAAGATCCGCCCGAGGTGCTCCCCGACC
>JAKABE010000183.1 GCA_021801945.1 Acidobacteriota bacterium | reverse complement strand
TAGCGTTCGAACATGGTGATCTCCCTTGTCCAGGCTATCGGCTGGAGTAGCTGTCCGGTTTACCAGTGCCCAACGGCAGCCCCTGTTGCTGGGGCCCCCTTGCTTCGGCACCCGAGCGACGAAGACCTGTCGCTGGGAACCCGCCCTGCTTCCGGCTTCAGCTCAACCTGCGCGCGCCCTTTCTTTTGCTTCGCCGCCGAAGACGCATGGAAAATGCCCCACTCTCCGAGCCGCTCTAGAGGATGGCGTATCAGTGTCTGCGGCTCTGGGGAAGCCGGAAGACACCCATCCTTGCTTAGGCAGCCTGTCGAAATAACCCTCTCCACGCTGCCTCTTACCTACCTGAGACTCAAAACCACCCCAAAAGGTGCCTTTTCTTTAGATGCTGCCCGGTTGCGTTTCAATTCGTGGAGCGGCCGCCAGCGGCATCAGCCGGCCGCCCTCCAGCCGCAAGGCCCGCGAACACCGTGCGGCCAGATCAAGGTTGTGCGTGACCAGAATCGAAGTGAGCTTCTGGCTTCTGTGCAACCGCTCGATCTGGTCAAAGACACGGTTGGCAGTCATGTCATCAAGATCCCCTGTAGGCTCGTCGGCCAGCAGCAGACGGGGATTATTGACCAGGGCCCTGGCCAGCGCCACGCGCTGCTGTTCGCCTCCCGAGAGTTCGCCGGGGCGGTGCGCCGCGCGATCGTCCAAGTCCACCTGCCTCAGCCAGTCAGCCGCCACCGCCAATGCCTCCGCCTTTCGCACGCCGCGAGCCAACAGCGGCAAAGCCACGTTTTCCTGCGCCGAGAATTCCGGCAGCAGGTAATGGAACTGCCAAACGTAGCCGATCTCCCGATTGCGAAAGGCCGCGGCCTGGCCCGGGGTAAGAGCGGCCACATTGGTTGACGCGCAGTATACCGTTCCTGAGGAAGGAGCATCAAGCGCCCCCAAGATGTGCAAAAGCGTGCTCTTTCCCACACCCGAGCGGCCCACGACCGCCACCATTTCACCGGCCGCGATCTCGAGGTCAAGCCCGTGGAAAATGTCCAGCGCACCCTTTGAGCTCGAATACGTCTTTTTGAGTCCCTTGACCTGAATGATCGGCGGCTGCTTTTCCAATTTCCGCGCCTCCTGCTCCCGCGCTGCGCGGGCTGCCTGGGGAGCAGCCGCTGGAGTGGAATCCATCATCCGGTTGCCTATCATTTTACAGGAGCAGGGTAAATGCTGCGTATTCCTGTTTGGGCTACCCCACCGCTGCAACAAGGTGATCTATGATATGTTAATTGCCGACCCGTGAGATTACCATCGTTTCTTGTTTCTTCGCTGGCATGGGTAACCATTTGCGCGGCATTTTCTTGCAGGGCGCTATCGCAGCTGTCCTACAGGGAGCACTTTTTTGCGCACAATGAAGCCATGACGGCCTTGCAGCCGAATTGGCCGACGCCGCTGGTGGAAGCCGAGCCGCGGCTCACGCAATACTACCGTTTCTCCTTTTCCAACGAGTACACGCCCGACAAAACAGACACGGAAAGTGACGGCGACGGCCGCGGTGGCGGGGTGGTGGGCTGGAACCGCATCGAAGTTGATTTCATCCCGCCGTCGTATATCCAGCACCATTCAACGGCCAATGACGGATTTGGCGACACCTCCGCCCTGGTCAAGTACCGCATCGCCTCCGGCAACGCCGAGCATGGCGACTATATTGTGACGGCGATCCTGGATCACAGCTTTGCCACCGGCAGCTACCAGAACGGCGCGGAGACTGATACCTGGAATCCGAACCTGGTGGGCGGGATCGGGATCTCCAGGCGCTTCAGCGTGGAGTCGCAACTGGGCGGCATCATGCCCACGGGAAAGATCGCCTCGCAAGGCCGGGCGATTGTGTGGAATGCGCTGGTACATGAGCACATGACCGAACATACGTGGCTGGAGCTGGAGAACAACGCCACCTTTTTCTTCGACGGTTCGCACGACGGCATGATGCAGAACTTCATCACTCCGGCGGCTTTCTATATTCTCCGGCCCAAGGGATGGTCTCCGACGCATCCTTTCTACGTGTTCACGACCGGCATGCAGATCGCCACCTCCGGATTCCACACCTACAACCACAACCTGATTGTGGAGATGCGCATTCTTTTTTAGGAGCCAGGGGAACGGTGGCACTTGCGGAACGAGGGTTGACCCGGGAATAAGTGCGGCTACCGCGTTTTCAATTCTGCTCTTGACGGAAGCGGATTGGTTAAATGGGCTATTTCTAAAGAGGCACCCGCCTTATACGATGCCGCAATATCCATAAGTGAAGCGAAAGCGCTGCAGCGTGGTGGTCCAAGGCCTTTCTGCACCCATAGAGAAGAGCAACCCGGTGTCATTCGAGTTTGCAGGCGATGAAGGTCGGGGCCTGATGCGCTGACCATGAAAGTGTATTTCGTTGCGATTCCCGAAGCCGGAGGAGCTGCTGACATAGACCCGCTGCCACGAAGCACGGAAGATGCGCGAGAGGAGATAGAATTGGAGACATGAACGAGCGCATGTCTCTACCACTCGCCCAAGTTGACCCCGAAGTGGCCGCGGCCATTGACCAGGAAATGCTGCGCCAGCACGAGGGGCTGGAGATGATCGCCAGCGAGAACTTTGTCTCCGAGGCGGTGCTAGAAGCGGCCGGTTCCGTCTTCACGAATAAGTATGCCGAGGGCTATCCTGGGCGGCGGTATTACGGCGGGTGCGAGAATGCCGACATCGTAGAGAACCTGGCGCGCGACCGCGCCCGGCAGCTTTTCGGCGGCGACCACGTCAACGTGCAGCCGCACTCCGGCTCGCAGGCAAACGCCTCGGCCTACGCAGCGGTTTTGCAGCCCGGCGACACGATCCTGGGCCTGGATCTGTCGCACGGCGGCCACCTGACGCACGGGCACCGGTTGAGCTTCAGCGGTAAGCTCTACCGGACCACGTTCTACCACGTGCGGCGCGACACCGAGACCATCGACTACGACGAAATGGAATCGGTCGCCACGCAAGAAAAGCCGAAGGTGATCATCGGCGGGGCCAGCGCCTATCCGCGTCTGTGGGACTTTGCGCGCATCAGGCAGATCGCCGACAAGGTGGGCGCGATTTTCATTTTCGACATGGCCCACATCGCCGGTCTGGTGGCGGGCGGCGTGCATCCCTCGCCGGTGCCGCATACGCAGATCACCACCACCACTACACACAAGACATTGCGCGGACCGCGCGCCGGTCTGATCATCTGCACGCAGGATCTGGCGCAGGCCGTCGACAAGGCGGTCTTTCCCGGACAGCAGGGGGGGCCGCTGGTGCACATTGTGGCCGCCAAGGCGGTGGCCTTCGCCGAGGCGCTACGGCCCGAGTTCCGCGATTACTCCGCACGGGTTGTCTCCAACGCCAAGGCGCTGGCCGTGGCCCTGCAGGCCGCTGGATTTCGGTTGGTATCGGGCGGCACGGATAACCATCTGATGCTCGTCGATGTGTTCCAGAAAGGCATCCTGGGCAACGAGGCCGAGCTTGCTTTGGGTAAAGCCGGAATCACGGTGAACAAGAACTCGATTCCCTGGGACACCAATCCTCCGCTGAAGCCTTCAGGGATTCGCGTGGGCACGCCCGCGCTGACCACGCGCGGCATGAAAGAAGCGGAGATGCGGCAAATTGCGGCATGGATTGCAAAGGCCCTGGAGGCGCGCAACGACGACGAGGCGCTCGCGAGGATTCGCGGCGAAGTGGCGGAGCTTGCCAATCAGTTTCCGCTGTATGCGTGGCGGCGGCAGCAATAAGCAGCTGATCCAAGACTCATCCGAGAGCAACTAAACTTCCGTTGCAGAGTTCCTCCTGCATGGGCAGGATAGCCTGTGCGGAAATCAATGCAGTAGCCAACCACGGCGACTGTTCGCTGAGGGTTGGCCTTTTCTATGTGGGGTGGGAGCGCCAGCATTCCAGGAGCGACCGCAGTCATAATTAGAAGGCTGCGCGCAAGCAAGAACTAATACCGGCATGTTTCACGTGTAAGTTGACAAAGTTGGGGACAGGACTGTGCAAGCGGAGAATATTCAGTTATCCTTTTACTATGACTGTTGAATCGATTGTTGCTCAAATTGACTCCGAAATTGCACGTCTGATGCAAGTGCGCTCTCTCCTTAGCAACAGCAGTAATGTTTCCACGCGGCTAACTACCGTCAAGGCCGGTGCAGCTCCCGCCAAGCCGAAGACCAGGAAGAAGCGTGTGCTGAGCGCCGAGGCGCGTAAGCGGATTGCCGATGCGCAACGCAAGCGCTGGGCCGCACAGAGGGCCAAGGGCAAGAACAAGTAAGGAAACAAGGGCCGCCTGCCTGTTTTCCATCTCACTCATCAACTGTTCGCCGCTGCAGTAAGCGTTTTGCAGTCCATGCGGTCGTCTATCTTGAGTGGGGCGGTAGTACACCCCACCGAGCAAACTTACTGACGATCTTGGGGTCGATGGCTGTGGCAGCGGTAATACCTGCGGCTGATTTAGGCTTATCTCCCTTGATAAGTTCGGCCAGTCCGCGGCCGTAGGGCGACGAAGCGATCTTGGGGTTGATGACCAGCGCGGCGCTGTATCGGCCAGTCGCCGCATCGGCATTCTTCATCGTTGGATAGAGAGACCCACGGCTGTGTGTGGCATCCGCGTTGTGGGAGGCACTCTCGCCGTCCTAGGCGAGACCGCGGCCGTCATCGTCGGCGGCGAGGCGGTGCGCAACCTCCCTTGCCGACTGGATCAGCTCCGTTCATGCAGGTGGCCGCATTCTGCTCCCAGGTCTGGGCTGCGGCCAAACACAGCGCGGTCGCAACCGCCGGCATAAACCGAAGGTGCATTTCTGAAAGATGATTCCTGTAAGTCATGGTCTAGCGCCCGTGGCGCGGGGATTTTCTATCTTGGCCGTACTCGCGGGTTAAGCATACACCTTGGCGCGACACAGGCAAGTCTTCTGCCCGCCAGCGTACGAGCCTTCAAAGAGAACCCGAACATCTTGGGCGCAATCACCGCATCATGCTTCTTGACCTGTCTATAACTATAGGGTTCAGAGTGGAGATGGACGATGTTTACGGTGAGCCAACTCGCCCGGCGCTGCGGCCTGAGCCGCACCGCGCTTTTGTACTACGAATCGATCGGTTTGATGCCTCCGCCGCGGCGCAGCGGCGGGAATTACCGCTGTTACGGCGAGGTGGATGTGCGACGCTTGGTGCAGATCCGCGCTTATCGTGATGCGGGTTTGAAACTGGAGGACGTTCGCGCGATTCTCTGCCGGCCGGGAAGCGATGCATCCAGCGTGCTGAAGCGGCGGCTGAGGGAGATCAGCGCCGAAATCGGCACACTGCGCGGCCATCAGCGGACGATCGTGAAACTGCTGGAGCACAAAGCTCTGGGAAAGGCGAAGAAGATGACCAAGGACAAGTGGGTATCTATCATGCAAGCATGTGGATTCAGCAAAGAGCAGATGCATCGCTGGCACGCTGAATTCGAGCGGTCCGCGCCGGAGGACCACCAGGAATTTCTGGAGTATCTGCACATTCCGGCGGCGGAGATCAAAACCATCCGCGAGCAAAGCCGCACCGGCTTCTGATTGGTGAAAGGCCGTAACGGGGGAACGACGAAGCGTCACCATGGCCGCATGGGAAGCACCGGCAACTCCCTTATCTAAAGCCAGCCGTGACCAACATGCGCGGCTCAGTCATCTCATCGATGGCCGAGCGGATGCCTTCGCGGCCCAAGCCGGAGTCTTTGACGCCGCCGTAGGGCATGGGGTCGAGCCGCCAAGTGGGAGTGTCGCCCACGATGAGCGCGCCGACCTCGAGCTCCCGGAAAGCGGTGAGGATGCGGCCGGCGTCACGGGTGAGCAATCCGGCCTGTAAGCCGTATTTGGAGCGATTGACCTCGGCGAGCGCTTGCTCAAAATCGTCGTATGGTTCGATGATCGCTACCGGGCCGAAGACTTCCTCATCGCGCACCTTCATGCCCGGCTTGGTAGCGGTGAGGACAGCGGGCGTAATGACGGACTCTTTGCGATCGCCGCCGGCGATGAGCTTTGCCCCGCCATCAACGGCATCCTTAATCCAGGCTTCAACACGCTCCGCCTCGCGGGGATGGATGAGCGGGCCTACTTCAGTCGTCTCGTCCGAGGGGTCACCGGCGGGCAGCTTGGCGGCATACTCAACCATCTTCCACAAGAAGCTCTGGAAGATGTTTCGATCGACGAAGACACGCTGCACGCTGATGCACGACTGGCCCGCGTAGCCGAAGGCCGCGTGCGCAGTGCGCACCGCCGCATCGTCCAGATCCGACCAATCACCGTGGACGATGAGCGCGGCGTTGCCGCCCATCTCCAGAAGAACGCGCTTGCGTCCGGAGTGCGTTTTGAGGCCCCAGCCGACCTTAGCCGAGCCGGTAAAGCTAAGCAACTTGATGCGGTCTTCCTTTTCGGCCAGCCAGGCGGTGTCAGCATTTTCGAGAGGCAAAACGGCTAGCGCCTCCTCAGGCCAGCCGGCCTTGAGGATTACCTCGCCGATGGCGAGTGCAGTAAACGGCGTTTGAGGAGCGGGCTTGAGGATCAGCGGGCAGCCGGCAGCCATGGCGGGCGCAGCCTTATGCGCAACCAGATTCAAAGGGAAGTTAAACGGAGTAATGGCGAGAATCGGCCCCACGGGAAAGCGCTGCACCAGGCCCCAGCGGTCTTCATTGCCCTCGGTGAGGTCGAGCGGAAGGCTTTCGCCGCCCAGGCGGGCGGCCTCTT
>JAKABE010000182.1 GCA_021801945.1 Acidobacteriota bacterium | reverse complement strand
CGGGAGCCGGTAGCTTGTAGCCGGAAGCCCCACTCTCGCGACGTCTGCGGCGGTTCTGTTGACCGTGGGTTAGGTTCCGAGTAGCCGAGACACGGCCAGAGACGATACGGCCAGAGACAACACCGCCACAATCGACATCCTGCCGCCAGTGACCGCACCCCCACCACCTGGCCTCTCGAAAGCCCGCGTGCTCACCCCGGCGCGCTCTCATCCCGACAGAGCGTAGCAACGAGGGATCCGCAGTTGCTCTTCGCTGGCCCTGTGATTCCTTCCGCATTGCCGAATACTCGCCCGCGCTGTCGTGGATCGAGGTCGAACGTTCTTATTTCAAGGTACTCGCACGGATTCCCGTACACGAGCCGACATTCGAGGAGTGATCTGTGGGGGCAAAAGCTGCTGATCCTGTCCACAGGTTGACAGGCCCGGCGTGCGATGACATCGGCGCAATGATCTCCGATAGCATGAAGCCGTACCGTGCGCAGAATCGGGTCAACACGCTAAGGAAGACTGAGCGAATTCTCCGCGAAGCTGGCTTACCGGCGAACGCTGTCCCAACACGATTGCTGTTCCCCATTGTTGAGGCAAGCTCAATCGAGGACAACGAGACGCTACAAGAGATGTGGGCAGGACTACTTGCCACTGCATCGCAGGATACTGATTCAGTGTCGCCATCGTTCGCTGAGACGCTGAAGCAGATGACACCGGATGAAGCTAGGTGCATCGACGAAATCTATGGCAACCGAACAGACCCAAACAAGCCTCATCTCGCGTTGCGCGAGCAGTTGGGATTTGGCAATTTCAGGGATAGAGCAGGAGCACCCAAGATCGTATTCGTGGACACCTACGAACGACTGGGAGTCATCCGTCGGGAATATGGCCTGACAAGGGAGAACGGAGAAGCTGAGGTTGGTTCTCTCCTTCGCTTCACAAAATATGGAGTGGCATTTTGGGCGGCATGTCGCGGGCCTCGGAAAACACCCAAATGACCCCGGGGATGATCCGACAATATACGAGACCCTAAATGGGCCCCCGCACAAGGGCGGGTGACTCTGGTCTCATATCGGACCGGACACTCTGCGTGGTCGGCATTGTGTTTGGCAGCCAGGCGACAACATACGTCATTCGCGGGCGTCAGCATCTTGGGGGATTACGCCCAAGCATCTGGCTCGTACTATCTTCGGTGGCCGACGTTCTTATCATCTCAACGCTCGCGCTAACGGGAATCGCCATGGCGCCATGGCCCACCGCTGTGCTCGCCGGTGAGTTTGCTGCTGCGATCGTCTTCGGTGCGCGGCTGGACCTGTTCAAGATACCGGTCTTCGCTCGTCTCCGCATCTCCTGAATTTTCAGGAGCTTTGGGGGCGGATCGCGCCCCTCTTATTGAGCTTGGAAGCGCGCAGAAAGACATCCCCGCACCTCGCGCCCGCCCCTTGCGGCCACAGCCTGATGCGATTGCCCCCAGGGAACCGGGGCGGCGACCAAGCCGTACAAGCCGTATGCGTTATCCTCAAAGCAGGCCAGCCGTCATGGGTTCTCGTACCTCGCAATATCCGGTCGAGAACCTGGCATTTCGGGCGCCAGGTTTTTCGTGCCGGCGCCTGGCGAGAATCCGGGGCGATCTGAACCGGGGCGGAATTCGTGAGCTGGTCATTGGCTGCCCTCGGACCGCTCCGACCACATCTGGAGAATGTGCTCCCGGACCTCCGGACGCCGCGGCGGAAGTTCCACTGGACGTTGCCCGTGATGCTATCGGGCAACGCACGCGGAGCGGGGATGCGGCGCTCCCCACCCGCAGTTTCCAGTCGTGAAGCGCAGTCTAGCCTGCCCCGCGGCGGACGAGCGCGGGTCCAGTGGGAGCGCCAAGCGGTTCCGCTCTCCCGGGCGATTTGCAGATCGGCAGCCACACGGTATTGAAAAGGAAGATCGCAGTGAAGAAGCGTACTCGCAACCGGATACAACTGATTGGGTGTGTTTTCCTGGCCGCATGGTCGGCTGGCTGCCAGAAGAAGGCGCCGGCTCCGGCCCGGCCGGCGATGCAGGGGCTGCCCGTGCAGACCGTCACCGTCTCCTTGGCCCCGGTGCCGCAAACCAGCCAATACGTCTCCACCATCAAGTCGCGCCGTTCCGCCACCATTCAGCCACAGGTTAGCGGAAACCTCACCCAGATCCTGGTCCACTCCGGCGACCTGGTTCACGCCGGCCAGACTCTCATGGAAATCGACCCCCGCCAGCAGCAGGCCATGGTGGACTCGCAGCTTGCCACGGAGCGCCAGAAAAAGGCGCTCTACGATTACAACCAGCTCGAAATCGACCGCCAGCGCAAGCTCTTTCAATCCGGCATCATCAGCCGCCAGGCCTTGCAACAGGAAGAGCAGGCCTTCCAGAACGCCAAGGCCGATTACGAATCCGCGGTGCAAACCCGGAAAGCCTCGCAGCAATTGCTGGATTACTACACCGTCCGGGCCCCCTACGACGGCGTGGTGGGCGACATCCCGGTACACGTCGGCGACTACGTCACCACCTCCACCATGCTCACCACCGTGGACGAAAACCGCGATCTCGAGGCGTACATCTATATTCCCGCCGAGCGCGCCGCGGATGTGCGTCCCGGCCTGGTCGTCGAACTCGCGGACAACTCCGGCAAACTGCTGGAGCGCACCAGCATCGATTTCATCTCGCCCCAGGTGGACAGCAATCTGCAAGCCATACTGGTCAAGGCTCCGGTGCATTCCTCACCCCAGATTCTGCGGAATGCGCAAATGGTCACGGCCACCGTCATCTGGAGCACCCGGCCCATGCCAGTTGTTCCAGTGCTCGCCGTCACTCACCAGGGCGGACAGAGCTTCGTCTTCGTCGCTCAGCAGCAGAACGGACATTATTTCGCGCGCGAGTTGCCGGTTTCACTTGGGGAAACCGTGGGGAATTCCTACTCGATCTCCTCGGGACTGACCACCGGCGAGCGAGTCATCGTCTCGGGAACCCAATTCCTTGTGAACAACATGCCGGTCGTGCCGATGGGCAGTTAAATTCCGCCGAATTCAGGCGGCGCCCTCAGCCAGCTTGAGGGCGCGCCACAACGGAAAGAGAGCCTACCTTGTTCGTCGATTTCTTTATCCGCCGGCCCGTCTTTGCCACGGTATGCGCACTGCTCATTATCCTTTCTGGCGCAGTGTGCATTCCCAATCTTCCCGTGGCCATGTATCCCACGCTGGCGCCTCCCACGGTCATGGTCTCCGCCTCCTACATCGGCGCCGACGCGGAAACTGTCGAAAAGGCCGTCACCATCCCTCTTGAAGAGTCCATCAACGGCGTCGAGGGAATGCGCTACATCAGTTCGGCCAGCACCAACAGCGGCGTCAGCCAGATCACCGTCACTTTCGATACCGGCTACGACCTCGATGTAGCTGCGGTTGACGTGCAGAACCGGGTCGCCAGCGTGCAGGGGCGTTTGCCCGGCGAGGTCAATGCCACCGGCATCACCGTTGTCAAGTCCAACTTCAACTTCGTCTTTGGCGCCGGCTTTTTCTCCCGCGACGGCCGCTACTCCAGCGAGTTCATCTCCAACTACCTGGACATCTACGTCAAAGACGCGTTGAAGCGCGTGCCCGGCGTGGGCGACGTCATGATCTTCGGCGAACGCAAATACGCCATGCGCGTATGGCTTGACCCGGTTCGCATGGCAGCGCACGGCCTCACCGCCGCGGACGTCGTCGCAGCTCTGGAGGAGCAGAATGTCGAGATTCCCGGCGGCCAAATCGGAGAACCGCCCGCCGACTCCAACCAGTCCTTCCAGATCCCGGTGCGCGTCACCGGCCGCCTCAACAGCCCGGAGCAGTTCGACAACATCGTCGTCAAGAACTCGCCCAGCGGGCTGGTTCTCCTCAAGGACGTAGGCCACGCCGATGTGGGTGCCGAGGACTATAGCTCCGCCCTCGAGTATTCTGGCCACCAGGCCGTCGGCATCGGCGTCGAGCAGCTCTCCAACGCCAATGCGCTCGACGTCGATCGCCGCGCCAAGGCAGCGCTGGTCCAGCTCTCCAAGAGCTTCCCGCCCGGCCTTGAGTACGCCATCGCCTTCGACTCCACCACCGCGGTCGGCCAATCCATCCACGAGGTGCTGGTCACGCTCGGTGAGGCGGTCGTCATCGTCATTGCCGTCATCTTCCTCTTTTTGCTCGACTGGCGCGCCACCATCATCCCCGCCGTCACCATTCCGGTATCGCTCATCGGAACCTTCGCCTTCATTGAGGTCTTTGGCTTCTCCATCAACTCACTCACGCTGTTCGGCATCACGCTGGCCACAGGCCTGGTGGTGGACGACGCCATCGTGGTGATTGAAAACGTGCAGCGCCACATCCACATGGAGCACTCGGATCCGCACCTGGCCACCTCGCGGGCCATGCGCGAGGTCACCAGCGCCGTTATCGCCACCTCGCTGGTCCTGATCGCCGTCTTTGTGCCCGTCTCGTTCTTCCCCGGCACAACCGGCATCCTCTATCGCCAGTTCTCGCTCACCATTGCTTTCTCCATCGCCATTTCCGCCTTCAATGCCCTCACCCTGTCTCCGGCGCTTTCGGCGCTGTTTCTGCGCGGCGAAGAGGCGCGGCCGCACCAGCTCGATTTTCTGCACATCCGGCCGCTTTCGCGGGTTTTCGCCGGATTCGTTCACGGCGCCGACCGGTTCATCGACTGGATGGCCAGCACCTACGCCCGCATCATCCACTTCGCGCTGCAGGTGCGCTATCTGCTCCTCGTCCTCTTTTTTGTCGGCCTGGGCGCTACTGTCTGGGTTTACAACCGCGTACCCTCCGGCTTTATTCCCCAGGAAGACCAGGGATACTTCATCGTGATCGTGCAGGCGCCGCCCGGGTCATCGATCGCCTACACCACCGCGCTTGCCGACCGCGGCGCGGCCATTATCGGCTCCAATCCCAATGTCCACGGCCTGTTTTCCATCATCGGCTTCAGCAGGTCCGGCAGCGCTGCCAACCAGGGCATGATGTATGTCAACACCTCGCCCCCGCCCGGGCAGGAGCGTACCACCGAAAGCGCGGCTCAGATCATCGCCGACATCTCGCCCCGTCTGCAGCAACTGATGTTCATGCCCAACGGCGGCCTGGTGGCCGCGGTGCAACCTCCCGCCGTCCAGGGCGTGGGCAGCTTCGGCGGCTTCCAGTTCGAGCTTCAGGACAGCGGCAGCAACACACTCTCCGACCTCGATCGCGTTGCACACCAGATCGTAAGCGGTAGTCAGACGCACAAGGATCTCTCCGGCCTTATCACCACCTTTTCGGCCAACGATCCGCAGTTGCTGGTCGCTATCGATCGCAACAAGGCCAAGGTCCTGGGCGTTCCTATCACCCAGATTGCCTCCACCATCAACGTGCTGATGGGCTCGGAGTACGTCAACGACTTCGATTTCAATAACCGCACCTATCGCGTCTTCGTCCAGGCCGATCAGCCCTTCCGCATGCGCGCCAGCGACCTGCACAGCTTTTATGTGCGCTCCGACTCCGGCCAGATGGTCCCGCTCGACAATCTCATCACCGTGCAACAGAGCGCCGGTCCTCCCGTCATCAGCCACTACAACCTCTTCCGCTCCGTTGAAATCGACGGTTCCGCCGGTCCCGGCTACAGTTCCGGCCAGGCGCTCACCGCCATGGATCAACTGACGAGGCAGTACATGATGCCGGGCATGACCTACCAGTGGACCGGCCTTACCCTGGACGAAATCGAGTCCGCCGGCAAGGCGCTGATCATCTTCAGCCTCGGCATCGTGGTGGTGTACCTGACGCTCTCGGCGCAATACGAGAGCTTTGCGCTGCCCTTCATCATCCTGCTCGCCGTGCCCATGGCCGTGCTCGGCGCGCTTGGCCTGGTCTGGTGGCGCGGACTTTCCAACGACGTCTACTGCCAGATCGGTCTGGTGATGCTGATCGGCCTCGCGGCCAAGAACTCGATTCTGATCGTCGAATTCGCCGAGCAGTTGCGCCGCAAGGGCCGCTCCATCACCGAAGCCGCCATCGAGGCCGCGGAGCTGCGCCTGCGCCCCATCCTCATGACTTCGTTCGCCTTCATCCTCGGCGTTCTGCCGCTGGTGTTTGCTACCGGCTCCGGATCCCTCGGCCGCCGTTCCGTCGGCACCACGATCGTCGGCGGCATGCTGCTCTCCACCGTGCTCAACCTGGTCTTCATCCCGGTTCTCTACGTCATCCTCAGCCGGGTGCTCAAGCGGGGCGTATCCAACATTGGCGCCGAGGCCGAAGCGGAGCACGTCCGGGTCTGAAGGGGCTCCGCCCTTGCTGTCCCAAACCCCGGGCGCCCCGGCTTTGCGCGTGCTTCAGACCTTTCCGGCTTTTGCGGCGTTCACCAGGTGATGGGCCGCGCGGAACGCGAGCGCCTGGATCGTTAAGGTGGGATGATTGCGGCCGCCGGTCACCAAGCTGCTGCCGTCCACGATGAACAGGTTGGGAACATCGTGAGCGCGGTGGTATCGGTCCACGACCGAGGCTTTCGGATCGTTGCCCATTCGGCACGTGCCGCGGCTGTGCGCTCCTCCGTGCGCGTCGGAAACTGGCTCCGCCCACACCGTCTTCGCGCCTGCCGCTTCCAGAATCTCCAGCGACCGCGTGCGGAAAAACTCCATGCATTTCCTGTCATCGGGATGACTGGTTGTTGTGAGGCGCATGGCGGGCAATCCCCACGCGTCCTTCACCTCGGGATCTAGATCCACGGTGTTGGTTTCCAGCGGCAGTTGCGTGATGAAGCTGGCAATGGTCAACTTCCGGTTGGCCTGCTCGCGAAG
>JAKABE010000181.1 GCA_021801945.1 Acidobacteriota bacterium | reverse complement strand
GCCGTCACCGTCGCATTCGCCTTCTTGCTTAGGAACCCGTGAACAGTCACGCGCACGGTATAACTGCCAGGCGTAAGGCCGGTCAGGCTGTATTCACCCTTAGCGCCGGTCTCCGCCTGCGCGGATACGCCGCTTGCCGCGATTTCGGCAACCACCTTGGCCCCGGAGATTGCCTTGCCTGCGGCATCCTGAACCGTACCCGAGATTTTGGCGGTAGCCGCTTGGGCCAACAGCGAGCTCGGAACCAAGAGGAACGGAACCAAGAGGAAGAGGACAAGCACTACCCCTCGGTACGCGGAATTCCCCGTCTTCGAGCGCATTCCAGATTCTCCTTGAACATGTTGACCCGGTGGGGCTTCCATCCCGGTTTTGGATTCCTGGGGACTTGGATCGGTGAGCACCAACCGATGGCAGGTCACTCCAGCCAGGGTACGCGGGAGGACCACAAAACCCCAAGCATCTCCTCTCCGCCATCCAGCGGGCCTCCCGGCAAACCAATGCGCCCGGCCCACTTCCGATTCCTTGCAGCGGACTGGTCGGGCCGCGAGCTTATGGCACCATGCGCGCCAGGATGGGGCCGGCCACAGCCATCAAAAGGACATAAGCAGCCGATAACGGAGCAAGCCGCGGCTCAACCGCAGATGCAAGTCCAGCAATCACTATGGAAAACTCTCCACGCGCCACCAGCGTCAGTCCGGCGCGAAGGCGCAGTCGTCTGTCTATGCTGGCCCTCCGCGACGCCCAGTAGCCGGTCAGCACCTTGGTGAACGTGGTCGCCGCGGCCAGAGTCAGCGCAACGCCCATCACCGACGGAAGGCTGCGTAGATCGATCTCCAGCCCAAAGAAAAAGAAGAACGTCACGGCAAAAAGATCACGCAGGGGAGCGATTAGGCGGTGCGATTGCTCAGCGATCGGCCCGGAGATGGCAATTCCCACCAAAAACGCCGCAATGGCTGCGGAAATCTGCAGCCGCTCTGCAACACCGGCCGCCAGCAGCACGATCCCCAGCACTGACAACAGGACGGCCTCTTCTGACTGATGTTCAACGAAGGTGCTCAGCGCTCTGCCGTACCGGGTAACCAAGAACAGCGCGGCCAGAACCGCGGCCACCGTAATTCCAGCCGACAGCACGACCCTGTCCATGCCGCCGCCCGCGATCACCACGGCGGTCAGCGGCAGATAGACGGCCATCATCAGATCCTCAAGAACCAGAATCGAGATCACCGTCGGCGTCTCAGGCGCCGCCATGCGCCCCAGCTCATGAAGAACCCGCGAGATGATGCCCGAGGAGGAGACAAAGGTGACCCCGCCAAGGAGCACCGATGCAATCATTCCCCAACCCAGCAGCCGCCCGGCGATCGCTCCCGGCGGAAAATTGAGCAGAAAGTCGATTGCGGCTCCGGAAAATCCGCTGCGCAGGTTGCGCTTCAACTCCTCCCCGGTGTACTCCAGCCCCAGCATGAACAGCAGCAGGAGAAGTCCGATCTCCGCACCCACCCGGATGAAATCCTTCGACAGGTCGAGCGGCGCCAGTCCGCCCTGCCCGCAGGCCAGTCCGCCCAGCAGGAACAGAGAAATGGATGAGATTCCCCAGCGGCTCGCCAGTCGCGCCAGCACTGCCAGCCCGATCGCCACACCGCCCAGCTCGATAAAAAGCCGTGAAAGATCGTGTCCGGGTCCCATCGATCGCGGACCTGCCTCGTCCTTCCAGAGTAATCCCGCTTACTCGAATGCTGGCTGCATCTTCGCTATGAATTGCTTCCCTTCCCTTCCGTCCCGGCTGCTTTGTTCTGCCGCCGGCAAACCAATCCCGAGACATTCGCGCCGCCCTTCTTCCGCCGCATCACGGCCGCCGTATGCGCCGGCGCTCACCCCTTGACAATCTACAACACGATGTGTAGATAATCTTGGTATGGGAAAACCAAACGATCTCGTCCAGGGCACGCTCGACCTGTTGATTCTCAAAACCCTCTCGCCCGGCGCCATGCACGGCTGGGCCATCGCTAAGCGCATCCAGCAGGTCTCCGGTGAAGTCTTGCAGGTTCAGCAGGGATCGCTCTATCCCGCGCTTCACCGCATCGAGCAGCAGGGATGGATCAAGGCCAGGTGGGCCGAAAGCGAAACCGGCCGCCAGGCCAAGTTCTATGTATTGACTGCCGCTGGCCGTAAGCAGTTGGAAACGGAAACCGCGAGCTGGAGCCGGCTTTCCGCGGCCATCAACCTGGTGATCGCTGAGGCCTAAGGGAACCGGCCGCCACGATGCGGCGTACCGGCTCAATGAGGACGCGCCGCAAGCCGAAGGCTGAGGGCTCATAGCTGAAATTTGGAAAGGAAAGCGATGCGCTGGGTCCATCGACTGATGATGCGCGTGCAGATGCTTCTCCGACGCGGGAAGGCCGGTGCACAGCTCGATGAAGAGCTGCGCTTCCACCTCGATCGGCAAATCGCCGAGAACCTCGCAGCAGGCATGAGTTCTGACGAAGCCCGCTCGGCGGCCCTGCGCGCGTTCGGCAATCCCGCCCTCCTTCGCGAGCAAGCGCGCGCCACCTGGAGTTGGAGCGGCCTGGAGCAGTTCCTGCGCGACCTGCGCATCGCGCGCGCACATTGCGCCGCGCGCCCGGCTTCACCGCCGTGGCCATGCTTGTGATGGCTTTGGGCATCGGCGCCAACGCCGCCCTGTTCACCGTCGTGCGGGGCGTGCTCCTCAGGCCCCTGCCCTTCAAAGACCCCAACCGCCTGCTCATGCTCTACGAGAACAGCGGATGAAGCTCAGTCGTTCATCGAGGAGCATCGCTCAATAGATCATCTTGAGCGAAAACTGGATTTGCCGCGAAGTGCCGGCCGTCTGGCTGATGATGCCAAATCCGGAGCCTTCGATGGTATTCGCAGGCAGCCCCATATTTACGATGTTGAAAAGGTTGAAAAACTCCCCGCGGAGCTGGAGGTCCGCGCGCTCAAGACCGTTGCGCCGGTGGCCGATCGGAGTCGTCTTAATGAGCGCAAAGTCGAAGTCGTAATAGGCCGGACCGCGGAAGGTGTTTCGGCCCAGCGTTCCATATCGCCCGGAGTTCGGCCCGGTGCCCCCTGGGATTCCGATGGGGATGGAAAAGAAGCTGGCGTTGTTGGCGCCCAGCCCGAAGTAATCCTCGCGCCGGCGCGTTGGGCTTTTCGCCGTGGAGAGATCCGGCGTTCCGATCTGATCTGGGCGGTCTGCCCCGATTGTCCCGTAACCCGTCTGCTGGATACCCGAGAGGACGGTAAAGGGCGAACCACTGGTGATCGTCGAAATGCTCAGCAGTTGCCAACCCTTCGTCAGCACCCCGGTCCCGGCCGGCAAGAACGACAGATCCTGCATGTGCAGGTTCTGCACCACGCTCACGGTAAAGGCGTTGGTCACATCGAAATTCGATGGGCCTCTCTCGGCCCGATTGTCGAATGGATTCTGCGGGCTGAAGACCACCACCGCACCCGCTGAACCTGTCCCGCCGGACACACCGCTGACGTCATCCAGAGACTTGCTCCAGGTATAGCCAGCCTGGAGTTGAGGACCGCCGTGCCCAACCTGTCCTGAAAGCGAGGTTTGCAGCGCGTTGTACGACGAGTGTGCCTCAGCCTCCATAACCGTTTCGAAGCCGAAGCCTCCAGAGGGCGTTCCACTGCTACCGAAGTCTGTAAACGGTGCAAACCCCGGGCCCGCGCCAGGATAGGCATTGGGATAGGCATTCCTGGGCAGCCGGGAGGCCGACGTTCCCACATAGGCCGCGTCCGCCGTCAGGCCTCCAAAGGCGCGCTCCAGCCCGAGCGTCCAGGTGTTGAGGAGTGCGTTACCGAATTTGGGATCCACCGCGCTCAAGCTCAGCAGGGATAGCTGATGGCCGGGCGCGAGTTTGGCTAGGTCCAACTGATAGCGATTCACGTCCATCACTGTGTTGGCCGGCACCGCTTTAGGATTACCGCTGGCGAGGAAGGCCACGCCCTGGGGCGTGTAGACCTGCGGCAATTCACCCGGCGTAATCTGAAATCCGTAGGCGACCTCCCCACTCTTCGACGCGTCCACCCGCGGATAGACCACGAAGGGCGTCGTGCCTGTCAGAAAGTTATCCTGCCAGAGGTTGGGCGGGATAACCGTGATCGCCCCGCCCATATGCATCCGTACTCCGTGGGGCGCGTTCCAATCGACCTGCACGCGCGGTCCCCAACCGTTCCAATCGGTTCGATAAGTTGGCCGCGGATTGATCAGGTAGACCTGTCCCACACCCACCGCCGGGAATGGGTTGAGGAAACTCGCGGTCCGGTTCGCCCGTTCCGTGATGGGCGTGTAGAGCTCATAGCGGAGGCCGTAATCGAGAGCCCATCTGCTGTTGATCTTCCAGGTATCCTGCAGGTAGACGTTATAGTCGCCGCGGTTGATCGCCGCGGGCCCGATGTGCGCTCCATTGGATGAGTAGGGCGGAGCCACGGCAACCGTGTAAGCGTACGGATAGCCGAGGAGTAGGCTGCTGAGCGTATCCGGCAAGGGATCCCCCGGCTGCACATTGTGTTTTCCGCTGGCCGAACGGATGAATACCGGCGAATACACCGTTCCGCCGCCGAAGTCATATTCCCCGTTGGGGCTGATTCCAAAGTAGGTCGTATCCCGGTTCAGGAGCGCCTCCGCGCCCCACTTCACGTTGTGCCGCCCCGCGGTCCAGGAGAAGTTCACTTGCCCCTGGAACAAGTTGCCGAATGCGGACATGACGGACCCGCCCGCGGAGTTGAAAGGCTCGAACAAGCCATCGATAAACTTGAGCGCCGGCTGCGTGTGATTGGGCGTCACAAAGGAAGGCGTCGTCCTCATGACGCTCAGCGAGGACGACCAGAGAAACCGCGGTGACACGGTGCGGGTGTAGGTAAAGACCGCGTTCTGCTCCCGGTTCACGTACTGCACGCCGAAGCTCGGATCCACCAGCGTCTGGTCCGGATTCGTCGTCGGGCCCCGAATGTCGTCCCAGGTATAGCGGCTAAGGAACTGCCCTTTTGCACCCATTTTCTGATCGAGCCGGATCGAGAACTGATCCTCGTTGGTATCTACGTTTGATGGCGCGGCGTAGGTCCGGGCCCCAAAGGCGCCGGTGGGCAAATCCGGCATTGGATAGCGCGCCAAAATGGAGGCAATTGCAGGGTTGACCGGCACGTCCAGGGTATCCGTGCTCCCATCCGGATAGGTCACAACATCCTGGCCGGCTCTCTCGGCTGCCGTGGGCACAGCCAGCACTTGAGTCGTCCCTAGCAACTGACGGAATCCCTGATACTCGCCGAAATAGAAGGTGCGGCCACTGCCGTCATAGAGGTGCGGCAGCACCACCGGGCCGCCGTTGGTGAATCCGAATTCGTTTCTCCGGAAGGGCGGGATGCGTCCCGGATCGGCGATGGAAGGGTGGTCAAAATAGTTGCGCGCATCGAGGACTGAGTTGCGGACGAACTCGAAGAAAGAGCCGTGAAACCCGCTCTTGCCGGAGCGGGTAATGATGTCGGTAAATCCTGCTGCGCCACGCCCGATCTCGGCCGGCATCCAGCCCGAACTGGACTTAAGTTCCTGAATTGCATCCACGTTGAAGTTGTTGAAGGAGCTGCCGCCCATCTCCGGCTCGTCGATGTCCGCGCCATCCATCGCGAAGACCGCCTCGACGCCACGCTGCCCGTTGATGGCGAACTGCTGCGTGAAGTTCGTGGCCCCGTTCACATCGGTCATCGTGCCTGCCGCCAGCAGCAGCAGGGTACTGAAATCGCGGCCGTTCAGCGGCAACTCGCTGACCGTCTGGCCGGAGAGTTGCTCACCCCCAGTTCCTTGGGCTTCATTCGCGCTTGCGCCGGAGCTGGCATTTGAAACCGTCGAGGGTCCTGGCTCGCTGGCGACATTCAGCGTATTTTCATTGGAGACCGTGAGGACCGCGGGAACGCCTGTCACTTGGACAGCAGCCGGAGCAGTAGGCTGCCGTCCGGGGAGCTTCACCGTCACCATGTATCGGCCCGGCACGATGTCCAAAAGCTTGAAGTATCCGCCAGATCCAGAGAGCGCATGACGCGTCCCCTGATGAGTCACCGCAGAGAAGACGGTCACCATGGCGCCGGCCAAAGGTTGACCTTGAGATGTCTCTACCGCGCCAGTCCAGACCACCCTGGGTCCATCAGCTTGCTGCGCGGCGAGCGGCATGGAAGTCAGGAACTCCGCCAGCATACAGAACACTACCCAAGGAAGAACTGCCAGCATGTTCCATCGCAGGCTGTACCGCATGTCCTTCAGCAAACCTCTTCTTACCCTTCTCATCGGCACATCCTGCCTTGTTCTCTCTTTCACGTTCGAAATCCGGTTTCGGTCTACCCGAAAATTACCGGCACCGTCGTCATCGTCAGAGAGCCAGCCCACACTGCCTCACGACCCGGGTTTGTTCCCAATGTCCCCCGAGGCGCAGACGTGATTACGCGCCGTGGCCTCGTAGCGCTCGCTTGAGCAAAAAACAGTATGCAGGCTTCGCTCCACTCTATACCAGCAGGCGAACCACTCAATGGCCAACAGGCGGCCGGCCCATACAACTACGCAGCTGCGATCACTCGCTCATCCGGAATCAAAGACTGTTCGGATGTCTATGCGGTCAGCCCGGCGGCCCTACGCTCAAAGCCCGGCAAATATCGATTCGCCGCTGGGATGGAGCCAGCGTCCCCAAGATCAGAGTATCGCTACCGGGGCAACACTCCGCAATCGACCATTCTGTCTTGGCGTCGACTATCCGGGTGGCGGCGAGAACTCCCGCGTGGTCAAACCAACG
>JAKABE010000180.1 GCA_021801945.1 Acidobacteriota bacterium | reverse complement strand
CGAGGTAGGCGAGAAGATCGCCCTCGGCCATGGCGCCACTTACCCTACTGTCCCGGCAACTCGGGAGCACTACACGATCGCCACAGTCACCGCCGTCGGCAAGCCGGGCACGCAAGACTACCTCGCGGCTGACGCTCCCGCCGGCGCCACCAATATCAAGGTAACCTCCGTCAACAACATCTCCGTCGGTGACAAGATCCGGCTGGACATCGACAGCGTCGGCCATGGAATCGAGACCGTTACGGTCACGAAGGTCGGCACGCAGGCCAGCCGCACCGTGCTCGCGGGTGACGCTCCTGCCGGCGCCACCAATATCAAGGTCCGCAGCGTTCGCCGTCTCGCCGTGGGCGACAAGCTCATCATTGGCGCCCCCGCCAACTGGCAAACCGTCACCATCGCCGCCATCAGTGCCGCGGGCCGCACCGGCACGGAGGTCGATATCAAACCGGCCCTCATCCAGGCGCACGCTGCCGGCCAGCGGGTGGTCCAGCCGGGCACTGGTCTCGATCTCGCCGCCCCGCTCCGCTTCAACCACGCCGCCAACCTTCCCTTCAGCGATCGCGGAACGGGGATCAGCTTCCAGCCTGCAACGGCCTTTGCCCACATAAGCAACGAGCACGTTCAGCCGCTCGGCACCGGCATCAGGCTCAATCGTCCTTTGGCTGAAAACCACGCAGTCAACGCGGTTGTGCGCGATGCCTCAGTCACAACCGCGGGCTACCAGGGGAGGCCTGCGCCGAATCAGTGGTTCGGCGGTCCCGCTCTCTCCATTACCATTGCCCGCTTCCGCGGCCGCACCGTCTCGTTCGAAGAGGGCAGCATGGTGCTGCGCAACGCCGTCGGCCTGGTTGTCGACAGCCTCAACTACGGCGCCCTCGTCGATCCATGGGCAGCCGAGGGTTACCAGGGCGCATCCGGAGTTGGCAAGAACGGCTGCTATGTCACCGCGCCCGGCTCCGTCGGCGGCTCCGGGCCCTTCGCGCCAACCAGCGCGCCCAACGCCAGCAACACCAGCGCCGGCCGCTTTCCTGACGGCCGCGACACCGACAGTAACTGCACTGACTTCTTTACCCCCACTACCCCAAGCGCTCCATTCACCCGGGCACATGCCGGCGAGGCGCAGGTTATCGGCAGCGCTGCCACCCCCGGTGCGCCCAACCACTATGACACGAGACCACATTGACGGAACCCGCGCCTCAAGGGCCTTGCGAAAGCGGGCAGCGTCATGCGGCAGCCTGGCGAACCTTGCCTGTTGATTCGCTGTCTTGGATTGTGCCCCATTGTCGGCCATAGTTCAGGAGACGCGGCGACATGGGCCTGGGATGCCCATTTGTACTGCTCACTATTTGGCTGGCTCCTGAGATTCGGTTCGCCGAGCTGCGAACTTCGCGCCCCTCGCGTCTGAAAGAGGATTCCCGGGGTTGGTCGCCCAATGGCTTCCGGGCAGTATGTACACAGCGCGCTCTGGAGAGACACATTCCTCTTATTGCTGCGTGATGGCTACATTACGTTGCTTGAGATTCCATGCATACAGCGTCAGGCGCGGCGGGGAAGTGGCCGCCGTTGCCGGGTACTGAATGGTAATGGTTTGGCGCTCACCTGGGAGTAGCGATACATAGTTGCTGCTGTAGTAGGCCGGAAGGATGCGCTGGCCGGAAGCGTCAAGCAGGGAAAGCTTTTGTTGCAGCACGACGTCCGGGCCGACGTTGTGAAGGTGGACGATGACGGTGTCGGACCCGTTGGCGTGCGTCCAGAGTGCGGTGGCTTCGACGGTAGCCTGCGGCAGACGGTCGAGGGCGCGGTAGTCCGCCATATTGGCGGCAAGCCAGTAGAGATCATGCGAGACCTGTCTGCCGTTGGGTTCGGCGAGGGTGAGTTCGATGAGTGCAACGCCGTGGATCTCAATCTGCGCAAGGTTGATGGCGAAGGCTGTGACCACTCGGTTGGATGGGCTGGCGACCTGAGCGGATTTCTCAAAGAGCAGCTTGTTTGAAAGCGAGTAAGCGTGGACGGTAACGGCGAGTGAGGGGTGAGCGTCAAGGGTGGTGTTGACGATCTGGACTTGGCCGCTGGCGATATTGAGTTGAGCGTGGAGCGGCTGCAAGGCTTTTTTGACGCCGTAGTAGGAAGCCTGGGCGCTGTAGTCGTAGTTGTAAATCTCCCACATGTTACTTGGCCAGCAGGGATGGTCCATCCAGAGCAGGCGGCCACTGTTGGGCTGCCAGAGGTGGGCGTTCATGCCTTCGAAGATGGCGCGATAGTCGATGTAGTTGAGCATCTGGGCCTTGCGCTCGAAGTCGCGGAGGCTGGTGGGTGCGCCGAACATATCCTGTAGGGCTGCCATGAAGGAATGGGTATTGCCGTTTCCTGCCTGATGCCAATCGTGGTAAGCCCAGACGTCGTCGATGGGCCACCGGTCGGGCTTGGGTGTCCAGGCCTTGAAGGACCCGAGGGTGGACGTCGAGGGTGAGCCGGTTTCGACAGAGAAGCCCCGGTTGAGATTGGTGTAGTAAAGAGCCGGATTCTGCCAGTCGTAGGGCCCGATGACCTGGAGGTTGATGTCATTTGAACTGGGAGTATAGTAGCGGGTCCCGTCGAGAGTGCGGATAAGCTTGTCGAGTCCGTTATCAATGATGGGTTGGGGTACTCCTTCGTTGCGGCCGCACCAGAGCACGATGGACGGATGGTTGCGGAAACGGAGGACCACGTCGCGCGCGTTTTTGAGAAAGAGGGCTGGATTTTCAGCCTCGGCATTGAAATTCTGGGTGGAATCCCAGAAGCCGTTCCAGACCATGATGCCGTATTTGTCAGCGAGTTCGAAAAAGGTCTTCTCAGTGCTTTGGCCGAGCCAGTTGCGGATGATGTCGACGCCGGCTTTCTGCTCGAGCTCGAAGTAGGGTTCGAGGTGAGCGCGCGAAACGTTTTTCATGGCGTCCCATACCCCAGTTGCCGCCACGGGCGGCAATACGGACGCCATTGACCATGATGACCAGAAAAGTGCGTGTGCCGGCATAGTCGGCCGGCGCGGGCCGGATAGCGGGCGAGTGCATGCCGGCGGGGGTAATTGACTCAACCCAACTCGTCCAGTGGCTGCGGCCGCTGGCCGGATAGAAGGCTGGGTAAGGGCTTTGCGGAGGCAGTTGAAGAATGCCGCGGTGGGTAACGTTGATGACCGGACCATCGGCGGGGTTGGCGTTTGAAGGCGTGTAAACGATCTGTTTCAGCTGACCGTCAGGCGTTATGAGGCCAAGGACATAGCTGAGCTGGCGGATGCCGAAGTGAAGCCTCTTGATGTCTGAGACGCCGTGGTCGGTGCGAATGGTGAGCGTGAGCTGATAGAGGTTAGGCTTGCCGTATCCGTTGGGCCACCAGAGACGCGGATGCTTGACGACAAGCTGGGGAAATTCAGCCGGCGTGAGGTGGATCCTGTTGCTGCCGGGCGCAAGGGTGACGGGTTTATGGACGGTGACGTTGCCGAAGCTGGCAGTAAGTGTGCCGTGCAGCGGAGTGCTGGATGAGTTGTCGAGTGAGACGTTGATGCGGACGTCGGCGCGGCTGCGGTTATGGGCTGCGACCCTATCGTTATCCGCGCCAGCGGCATTCGACCGTGGTCGTTCGAGCGCCCAAATCGTTTGTGAATCAGACCCTGTGGCCTGAGTATCTGGAGATCGCGCGAGCGATCGACGAATATTTGAATGAAGCGACCGAACGGATCATCCGAGACGAGGTATTCGGTGACGCGGGAGAAGCGGAAGAACATCCGGAATCACCCGCAGGCAAATCGCCGCACTCGGATTCTCCCTTGAACCTGAGGGCTGACGCGAGGCGGGCCATGATTTATACCCTTCGGGAGATTCAGCGGATGCGGGGCTGGGGACGCCGCGGGCGAAGCGTCGCGTGTCTGAACTCGCGGGAAACCTATTCGAGAAGCTGCCGCGAATCGATGCTGCCAACCCAGCAGCAGAGAAGGTCGCCTCAATTCTCCGGCGCCGCGCGGAAGCCGCAAGGATGAACATTGCCCGCTGATATGCTCTGGTCATTTCGGCCTGAGGCTCACGGCCGGCGACTATGATGAGGATCGATCGATTTGACAGCTCCGGGTGGACTCGTCAGGACACCGACGAACCGAAGGCAATATGCCGTTCAACCGGGACATGCTGACTAGTGCCGGAAAGTCTTCGGATTGATTGTTGCGAGCGAGTAGGATGTGCTTCGTCCGCCGGCTGAATCCTTCGTTAAGACACCCCTCCGCATGAGGTCCTCAATATCGCGTAGCGCGGTGTCTTGCGAGCATTTCTGGAGCGTTGCCCACTTTGAAGAGGTTAACTTGCCTTCGAAGCCGTTCAGTAGCCGGTTAATCATACTGCGTTGTCGCTCGCTGAACTCTGCTCCAGCAAAATGATCCCAAAAGCGGGCTTTGCTGAGCACGGCGGCGAGAATCGTTTCGGCACCGTCGAATGCGCGACCAAGACATGCGAGAAACCACTCGAGCCAGCGCGTAATGTCAAGATCGCCTTTTTGCGTTGATTCAAGGATCTCGTAGTACTCTTTGCGCTCCTGGCGAATCTGCGCCGACATACTGTAGAACCGTTGCGGGCTACGTTCCGAGCGTGCCAGCACCATGTCGGCGATGGCACGCGCAATGCGCCCATTGCCATCGTCGAATGGGTGGATGGTCACGAACCACAGATGCGCAACTCCCGCCTTAAGCACAAGGTCCGTTGAGTTCTCTCTTTCGAGCCATTCAAGGAATGTCTTCATTTCCCCGTGCAGTCGGCTGGCTATTGGAGCTTCATAGTGAATCCGTTCCTTTCCGATCGGCCCCGAAACGACCTGCATTGGGCCCTTCTTATCGTCTCGCCAGACACCTACGTTAATCCTGGACATTCCGCTTCGGCCGGTCGGAAACAAGGCGGCATGCCAATCGAACAAGCGCTGCGCTGTTAATGGCTGATCGTAGTGCTGGGTGGCGTCCAGCATCATTTCGACCACGCTCTCGACATCGCGATCGGCCGGCGTGAGGCCGCCAATATCAATTCCCAGGCGGCGAGCGATGGAGGAGCGCACCTGTTCCCTGTCTAGCTTCTCCCCTTCAATTTCGCTCGATTTGAGGACTTCCTCGGTCAGGCTGTTCAATACAGCCTCCTTTCGAAACTGGAAACCGAGGCCCTCCATCCGGCCAATCAGGCGTCCCTGCCGATGTCGCACCTCAACCAAGAGTCGGGAGATGCGCTCAGAATCCCATTGGAAGACAGGCCATTCTGGCCGTAGGTGTATATATGTTCCGGTCTCTATTCTCCGCATCATTTGCAGAGAATATACCGCTTATTCGCCGCAACTTCAAGAAATAATCTACGCGCGCGGTGCGGCGAATACGGCCGTGATTCTCCGCAGGCATCTTTGCGAGTCGAGATCAGCGACTGAATCAGAACCGGGTATAATTAGCGTTCGGTCCCGAGGCATCTTGTGAGTAAACTGCTGATGGATCAGTGGATAGAGTTCGCCGGATCTGCCGGTCAGCCTCTGTCTGGCTCAACCCGTTATCCAACCCGTTATCGCCGGCCGGACCCCATTTCTAAAGAACTTAGCTGCACGTCAATGTGCTTGCCTGTCCCTGTAAGTCGTTATTTTTCAATATCTGCACCCCTTGACACGGAAGAGGTCGTTGGTTCGAATCCAATCGCGCCTACCATTTATTTTCAATGGTTTACATCTCCCGAAGCCATTCCATTTCACCCAAGGTTTCACCCAAAGCTACTGAACTGCCTGGGTTTCATTGCTGAAGATTGCATTCAGCATCGTGAGTTTTCGGCAGTGCTGCGTGACGTCGGGTAGATCGCCCTGTTACGTTCAGTTATCCCGCTGAGGTCGGGTGAGATTGAACGAGAAGAGCAACGCAGCTATCCCAGAGCCCATCGTGCAGTTGCAACGCCAGTTTGAACTGTTCCGCAGTTCCCATCCGCTTCGAACCCGTATTCCGGAGGCACTGTGGCGTGCGGCGGTGGAGCTGGCGCGTCAGCATGGATTGAATGCGGTGGCCCATCCGCTACGCCTGGACTATACGGGCCTGAAGCGCCGCCTCGCAGATATTCGGGAGGTTTCAGAAAAGAAGAAGGCTCGAACGCCGGGATTCGTGGAATTGGTTGCGCCCTATGCGGCGGCCGGAGCGGAGTGCATGATCGAGTTCGAGTCGCAGCGTGGCGGCAAGATGCGCATTCAGTGGAAGGGATCCGGAGCGCCCGACTGGTCAAGTCTTCTTCGCGCCTGGCGGGAAGCGGAAGGATGATTCATATCACGGCGCAGATGCGGGTGCTGGCGGCGATCGAGGCGGTCGACGGAAGGAAGGGCATTGACTCTCTTGTGCGCGTCTGCCAGGAGAAGCTTTCCGAGGATCCGATCCGCGGCTGTGTTTTCATTTTCAGAAGCCGCAGAGGGACATCGATCCGCGTACTTGCGTATGACGGCCAGGGATACTGGCTGGCGCAAAAGCGTCTTTCCCACGGAAAATTTCGTTGGTGGCCGGAGTCGAGTTCCCCCGGCCAAGGCGCTGGAGGCTTACGAGGCACAGTTGCTGATGGCAGCCGGCGACGTATCGCGTGTGCGCGCCGCGCCGATGTGGCGGCGGGTGAACGCCGTGGCATAGAGCCGCATTTTTCCCTTACGTTCCAAAAAAGACTGATCCATACTGCTCGCAAATGAGCCAGTTTCGCTATCGCGGGCGGGAGATCAGCGTGGAAGACATCCTATTTATACGTGCGCTGATCGAGCGCCACCCCGGAGAGAGCCGCCGCAAGTTGTCGGTGCGTCTCTGTGAAGCCTGGCAGTGGCGGCAGGCCAACGGGGCGTT
>JAKABE010000179.1 GCA_021801945.1 Acidobacteriota bacterium | reverse complement strand
AGTGATTGCAGACTACAGAAGCTGATTTAGGAGTGCTTAGGCTGATAGCAAAGAATCAACAGCTAACGGCGCGGAGCTACAAACATGCTCATTCTCGTTCTCGGCAGAGGAAAAACTGGCTCACTGGTGGCCGAAGTTGCGCGCGAGCGCGGCCACTCTGTCCGCACGCTCGATATCGACGAAAACGCGCACGCGGCAGCGCTGACCGCGCCCAACCTGGCCGGTGTGGACGTCGTGGTGGATTTCACCGCGCCTGAGGCGGCGCTCGAAAACATGCGCGCCGTGCTCTCCCTGGGCGGGCGCATCGTGGTGGGCACAACGGGCTGGTACCAACAACTGAACGAGATGGAGGCTTTGGCCATCAAGCGTGGCGGTGGCCTGCTCTACGGCACCAACTTTTCGATGGGTGTGCAAAAGCTCTTCCGCCTCACCGCTGAGCTGGCCAGACTCGAAGGATATAAGTTCTCGATCGACGAGACGCACCATACCTCCAAACTCGATGCACCCTCGGGGACGGCGATCACGCTTAAAGAGATCATTCTTTCGGTCAAGCCGGGAATCGATGTCCCCATCGCCTCGCATCGCATAGGTGATGCCAAGGGCGAGCATGTCGTGCATGCCGTCAGCGAGCACGACACCTTGGAACTGCGCCACGATGCCCGATCGCGGCGAGGTTTCGCGACCGGCGCCGTCCGCGGCGCAGAGTGGCTGGCCGGCAAATCCGGCGCTTGGGAGTTCCGCGAGATCTTTGACCAGTTGTAAGGTTCTTTCTTGGAAGATGTGACACGATCAATCGCAATGAAGAAAGCACTCACCGTTCCGGATCTCCGTGATCCAACTCCTGATTTACCCGCTTTGACTTTGACGTGGCCAAGGTCGTAAACCGCACTGAATTCCAAGGCTGAGGATTATCCACCAGCTTGCTCTTACGTGCGATGCCCTTCCTGGAGCGCCTTATGAACGTTCCGGGCACTTTCCTGGTTTAATGGAGTCAGAAAGTCAGATTTATGCGTGGTTGCCGATTCTAAGCATGAGCCACCCGCCCCAGAGATTTGGTTAGTCGTGTCCCAGGCTGGACAGTTTGACGGGAAACGTTGGAGGAGAGTTTTGAGAATGGCGGCGCTTTGCCGCGACCCTGGAAATCTTCCTTCTATTGGAAAAACAACGGCGCCGCCGCTTTCCTGGCTCTCCACGGCGCCGGAGGACGAGTTTACCTGGCCCGTAAGAGATCGCTGTGCATTCTAGTGGGATGCAGTCGCCAATTTGCCCGTCGAGCTCGACGGTTACTCGCATATCCTGACTCCCATGATGAACGTGCCCCTCGCTTCTAAAGGGTCCAAAGGAAGCAGCAGCTTTGAATAAGTCATCGCCAGCTCAATCGCGCATGGGATGGCCGCCGCGGGCAGCGACCAGCTACTCGTCGTAATGTAGCAGGCTGAAGACATCGTGCTCCGGGAAGCGCTCGCGCCCTTTGAGGAAATCGAGTTCGACGGCAAAACCAAGGCCGGCGATCTTTCCGCCCAATTGCTTGACCAGCTTCACCGTGGCCTCCATGGTGCCTCCGGTGGCCAGCAGATCATCGACCAGCAGTACATTTTGGCCGGGCGCGATCGCGTCCACATGTATTTCGAGCATGTCGGAGCCGTATTCGAGATCGTAGGTGACGCGCGCTACCTGCGCCGGCAACTTATGCGGCTTGCGAACGGGTACGAAGCCCGCGTTCAGTCGATAGGCCAGCGCCGGGCCGAAGATGAATCCGCGCGCCTCAATGCCCAGCACCAGATCGATCTTGCGCTCGATGTAGTGCGCCGCCAGCGCGTCGATGAGCTGCGCAAAGCCGGTCCGGTCCTTCAGCAGCGTTGTAATGTCGTAGAAGAGAATCCCCGGCTTCGGAAAATCGGGTACAGTGCGCACCAGCTTCTTCAGGTCTTCAATATTGATAGGCTTCATGGTATCGGGCATGATTTTAGCTCTCGGGTCACAGTTTCTAGTTCACAGTTTTCCGTTGCCAGTGTACCGCACCAAAAGCGCGTGCGGACCTCCGGCATCGGGACTTCCCAAATAGGACAGAGAAGCAAACCGGGTGCGCGACACAGGAAAGTACAAGCTGTGAACTGATTGCTGCCCTTTTACCAGGCTCCATCGATGCGGAACGAGCTTAGCCCGCGGGCCTCTTTTTCGTCGAGGTAATGCTCAAGGACGCGGTCGACGCGGCTGCCACGGGGTCCGCGGCGCAGGCTGGCGCGCAGATCGGCCAGATCCTCGGCCTCGCCCGAGGCGACAACTTCCACGTCGCCGTCCTCAGTGTTACGCACCCAGCCGCGCAGATCGAGTTCGCTGGCCTCGCGGTGAACAAACCAGCGGAAGCCAACTCCCTGCACGCGTCCTTGAATGAGAAAGTGGAGAACCATCGTGATCGACCAAGGCCAGTTTGGCAAACCCGGACCCCTGTGCGCAACCCTTCGCTCTCTACGGCTCTTCCAGCAGCTCCCGTAGCCGCTGCAGCGCCGACGCAATTGCCGTCGTCTCCAGCGCCGTGGCTCGCTCCAGCGCTGCGCGTAGCGGCCTGCGGGCCAGAGCCGGAATCTGCCGCCGCGCAAATTGCGTTACCGTGGCCGTGGGATAAATGCGGCTCATGCGCCCATCTGCTGTGTCGGGCCGGCGCTCAATCATGCCTCGCTTCTCCACCCGGTCCACAATGCCGCTCACCGTCGAGTGAGCAAGGCTCAGCGCGCGGCTCAGCTCCTTCAGACTCATCCCCGGCCGCGCCACCACCTCACGCATCAAGGCAATCTGCGGCGCCGTCACCTGGTTCGCAGCGATCGCCGCATCCAGAGGCCGCCGCATTACGCGCCGAATCGCCGCCAAGTCGCGCTCCATCTGCTCCGCTTGGACGACGAGCCGTTCGGGCCTCCCGATAGATTGCCTTTTCGCCCTCATCTTTTGTTCGACACTGCTAAAGGACTCCGGGGATCAGCGCCTTTACCCTCTGCCGGTACAGCGGATACGCCTCAGGAAACGTCTGCATCATCAACCGTTCCTCCTGGTTCATTTTTACGGTAAAGGCCAGCACGAAAATTGCAAGTCCCGCGAGCGCCCGCCACTCGCCGACCACCAGCGCCGTCCCCGCCAGCGCGGTCAACATGCCCGTGTAAATGGGATGCCGCGCCAGCGCGTAGGGCCCTCGGGTGATCAGTTCGTGGGCCGCCTTTACGGTAACGCGCCCGCTCCAATTCCCGCCCAGCACGATCCGCGCCCAGACTGCAAACGCACAGCCGGTGACGGTGAGCAGGGCACCTGCGCCGGGAACGAGCGCCGTTTCCGGCGCAAAGCGCACATTCATCCAGTGCTGCTGAAGTCCGATGCCGCCAATCAGCACGAACCCCAGCAAGCCCATCGCCACATGGAACAAGCGCCAGCTTCCCGGCTGCCAGCGTACGGTTGGCTTGGTAAAGGCCATCCCGGCTAGCCACACCAGCGCGAGCGCTAACCATGCCCCGCGAACCAAGTGATCGTCACTGGCCGCCACTGTCATCCTCCGTCGCATACGATACGTCGTATACAACTCATTGTTCCTTGAATCGGTACACCTGTCAAGTTCCTACTACGTTGCTTTTATCCTTCCGGCTCCTTCGCCCGTCCGCGCTACACTGGAATTCAGCATGGTCTTTGTCCTCGACAACTACGACTCGTTTACCTACAACCTGGTCCAATACCTGGGCGAACTAGGCGCGGAGGTGGTGGTGCGGCGCAACGACGAGATTACGCTGGAGGAAGCTGAGGCCATGAAACCGGAGCGGATTCTGCTGTCGCCGGGGCCATGCACGCCACACGAGGCGGGGATTCTGGTGCCATTGATCCGGCACATGGCCGGGAAAGCACCGATCCTGGGGGTTTGCCTGGGCCATCAGGCTATCGGCGAGGCCTTCGGCGGGCAGGTGGTGCGTGCGCACACCTTGATGCACGGCAAAACCAGCGCCATCGAGCACGACGGCAAGGGCATTTTCGCGGGCCTGCCTACGCCGCTGACCTGCACGCGCTATCATTCGCTGATCGTGGACGAGGGCTCGCTGCCTAGCGAGCTGACCGTAACCGCGCGCACGCCCGAGGCCAATGGGGTGGGTTCAGTGATTATGGGTGTGCGGCACCGTAGCCTGCCCGTGGAGGGCGTTCAGTTCCATCCCGAGAGCGTGCTGACCGAGGGCGGCCACCAGATGATTCGCAACTTCCTGGAGATGTAGTCCTCACACAAGCATTGCCGCAAGACTCACATTCCACTCAGAGGACTCTGGCGCCAATATGAAAAGCCGCATTTTCATGTTGAGGCGCGGCCTAACCGGGCGGGTTGCCTAACCGATTCTTTCCCTCTACATTTGGCGCGCACGCTCGATGGCGTGGATCACGGCCTGCGCCTTGTTGATCGACTCCTGATGCTCCGACTCCGGCACGGAATCGGCCACGATGCCCGCTCCGGCCTGGATGTAGCCCTTGCCGCCGGTGGCCAGCATGGAGCGGATGGCGATGCAGGAATCGAGGTTGCCGGAGAAGTCGGCGTAGAGCACCGCGCCGCCGTAGGCGCCGCGCCGCGCCGGCTCCAGTTCTTCGATGATCTCCATGGCCCGTACTTTGGGCGCGCCGGAGAGCGTGCCGGCTGGAAAGCAGGCGCGTAGCGCGTCAACGGCCGTCAGCTCCGGGCGCAGTTTGCCCTCGATCGAGCTGACGATGTGCATCACGTGCGAGTAACGCTCGACGAACATGAGGCGGTCAACCTTCACGCTGCCGAAGCGGCTCACGCGGCCCACGTCGTTGCGACCCAGATCCACGAGCATCACGTGCTCGGCGCGCTCTTTTTCGTCGTGGAGCATCTCCTCGGCAAGCGCCTGGTCCTCGGCCTCTGTGGCGCCGCGGCGGCGCGAGCCCGCAATCGGCCGGTACTCGACCTTCCCCTGGTGAACGCGCACCAGCAACTCCGGTGAAGACCCTGCCAGCTCGATAGCTTGCCGGTGCTGCGGCTTTCGCGCGCCTCTTTCCCGCTCCTTCGCCATTCCCGCTCCCAGTGGCGCTTCCGGCGCAAAGCGCAGGAAGAACATGTAGGGGCTGGGATTGACCGTGCGCAAGGCGCGATAGACCTGGAAGGTGTCCACGCCTGGCTCTATATCGAAGCGCTGCGAAAGCACGGTCTGGAAGACGTCCCCGGCAGCGATGTACTGCTTGATGCGTTCCACCGCGGCCTTGAAGTCCTTCTTGGCCGTGCGGTTTTTAACCGTGACTTTGCCGTCGCCAGAGCCTTTTTGAGCTTCCAGCTTCGGCAGTGGTTGCACCAAGCGCTTTTCAAGCGCGTCAAGACGCTTGATGGAGCGGCTGTACGCGGTTGCCGCCTTGGTGCGCGTCAGGTCCGCCGTCACCACCAACCAAATCTCTTTGCGCACATGGTCGAAGGCCAGCACCTCATCAAAAAAGAGTAGACAGGCATCTGGAATTCCTAACTCGTCCTTAGCCCGTGCCGGCAAACGCTCGATCTGGCGCACTGCATCGTAGGCAAAATAGCCCACTGCTCCGGCGGTGAAGGGAGGCAGCCCGCGGAGGCGGGCAGGCTTGTGACCACTGAGCGCGTCGCGCAGTACAGCGAAGATGTCGCCCTGGAGGCGAGTGACCTTCCGGCCCTCGGTAATGACGATCTCCCGCCCCCGGGCCACAATCCGCTTGAAGGGGGTGAGGCCGATAAACGTGTAGCGGCCCACCTGCTCGCCACCCTCGATGCTCTCCAGCAAGAAGCACTCCCGCTCCGGCCATGCCGCACGCAGAAAGGCCGAGACAGGCGTCTCCAGGTCGGCCATCAGCGTGCGGCAGACGGGAACCAGGGTGTGCGATTTCGCGAGCTCCAGGAATTGCTTGCGGCTGGGCAGGACGGAATGAGAGGAAGATTTCACAGCCTCAGTGTACCTGCTTCACCAGTTACACCGCCGCCTGAGAGTGGCGTGCGCAGCCCATCGCCAGCGCGCAAGGCCAGGGAACGTGTGGCAACTCGTTTGCGGGCAAGCCCTGGAACGGGCAAATGGCCTACGGAATATCTCCCCCTCCAAAGCCGGGAAGAGGATTCCGCGCCCGGCTCCAGGCGGCTTGACGTAACCCTCCACTGGGCCTAGACTCACAGGGGTTTGGGCTTGTGGACGCTTAGGACGAGGCCCAACGCGCCGCTTGGCGGGTTGGCTGCCAGGCCGGGATGGAAACAGCCCGGAGCACTGAAAGATTCTCTGTTGCATCTAAGAGTTGCGGGCGGTAGGAACATGTATCCGGCCTTAGCGCCCGAGAGCGACGGAGATGGGAGAGAGATATGTCAACGGTAAGACCAGCCGTTACTTTGGACCAGGAGATTAACCCCTGGGAGGCGCAAAGCGCCCGGTTTGATTTTGCAGCTCGAAAGCTGAATCTGGACGAGGGTTTGTGGAAAGTGCTGCGTTCCCCCTCGCGGGAGGTGATCGTTCATTTTCCGGTTACTCTCGATAATGGCGCGATCGATATGTTCACCGGATTTCGCGTGCAACACTCGATGGCGCGCGGACCGTGCAAGGGTGGTGTCCGCTACGTGCCGGATCTAACCCTGGATGAGGTGCGCGCGCTAGCCAGTTGGATGACCTGGAAGTGCGCGGTCGTGAATATCCCCTTCGGCGGAGCCAAGGGTGGCATCATCTGCGATCCCTCTGCGATGAGCCGGGGCGAGTTGGAGCGGATGACGCGTCGCTATACCGCCGAGATCATTGAGTTTCTGGGACCGGAAAAAGATGTTCCGGCGCCGGATGTGAACACCAACGAGCAGACCATGGCGTGGATCATGGACACCTACTCCATGCACATGCGGCAGACGGTAACCAGCGTGGTAACGGGCA
>JAKABE010000178.1 GCA_021801945.1 Acidobacteriota bacterium | reverse complement strand
CGCCATGCCGCTCGAAAACGCGTGGCCGCAACATCCGCCTTCGAGCGCTGCGAGCGCCGTCTCCAGCCGGTCCCGCGTGGGGTTGCCCGCACGCGAGTAATCCCAGCCCCGGTCGCTGCCGATGCCGGTCAATTCAAAGGTCGAAGAGAGGTATACAGGCACATTCACTGCACCCGTTTGCGGGTCGGGGTGTTGCCCAACGTGGACAGCCAAAGTCGAGTACTTGTATGAGGGCATGGTTCGTCTGTGGGTGCGATCTCCTGCCCTCTAGCTTATCGCGCCAGGGCAGGGAATTGCTCCGGCGCCCAGGCGCCCACGGCTACACCCTCACTCGCCAAACTGTCTCCGGAAAATCCATTTGATGTGCTCTATACGATTCCTCAGATAATTGGCGTCTTCCGCCAATTCCAGCTCGTCCGCCAGCCGGACGGCATCGTGAAAGAACTCCCGCGCGTCCCTGAAGCAGACGCTGGCATCTCGGAAGGTATGCATCTCGTACATATCGCCGTATGCCTTCTCGCCTAAATATCGCAAGTGCTCGAGATGCTCCAGCTTTTCCTTGAGCTCTTGTTCTTCGGTCATATCTTATCCTCATCATGGAGGCCCTTTTCTTAACTAGTCCCCGGAGATCATTCGCCGGCCCGTGCCTTGGAATCTGCCTGCCCTCTATATCCCGGCGGCACTGGAGTTCTTTTCCTGCAACAGCGGCCCGAGCCATCTCTTCAACTTGTTCACTCTCGGTATCTCTTTGTCCTGCTTTCATCGAATGGGCTCGGTCCAGCAGACAGGCCGTCAGCGCGCCAGTCACGCCGTGGATGCGTATGCAGACCTTTAGGGTAGGGGGTTGGGCGCGCTTTATGAGGTTCGACCCGGTTCCGGCCCGCGCCTGGCACTGGAGGTCGATTCTCTTGCGTGTATACCGCGTCAGTCCCGCTTCTGTCTACGTGTACCTCTCTCCTACTGAGCCTCTGCCATCTGGTTGGCGCCGCGCACGGTCACGTTGGGGAAGTAACCGGTGCGGGTACGGACCGTGAGCTTGCCCATTCCCTTGGCCTCCGCGATCACCTGTATTCGCCGGAAGCCCGGTATCGACATAGGTTTGGAGGAGCGGTACCCAATCGTGTACTGGCTGCGTATATCCCGAGCCACCTCTTCTGCGATTTCATTCACCTGCGAGAGCGACTTGGGAAAAAAGGCAATGCCGCCCGTTTCCTCCGAAAGCAGTTCCAGCGCTCGCCGAGCGTGCCTCGCCTCTGCTCTGCTCATATCTCCGCCGAACAGCAATCCGATCGAATAGATCACCGGCCCCGATAGGTCCTGCACGCGCCGGATGGTCTGCTCCAGGTTCAGCGTAGAAGCGTTGTCGTCCCCATCGGTTACCAGAACAAGGACCTGCTTGGGACGCGTGCCCTGTTCCACCAAGTGGTCGGCCGAAGCCGCCACCGCGTCATACAGTGCCGTGCCGCCGCGGGAATCGATGTGCGCCAGTGCATCACGCAGTTTGTTGATGCTGGACGTAAAATCCTGGTCGAGAAAAGCCTCATCGGAGAAGTTCACCACAAACGTCTGATCGTCGGGATTCGAGGATCGGACCAGATCGACCGCCGCCCGATCCACCGCCGGCCGCTTCTGATACATGGAGCCCGAGTTGTCGATCACCAGGCCTAGAGAAACAGGAAGATCGGTGTGCTGGAAGCTGATTACCTTTTGCTTCACGCCATCCTCGAAGACTTTGAAATCGTCAGCCTTCAGGCCCTGGACCAGCCGGTTGCCATCCAGCACCGTGCAGTTCAGCACCACCTCGTTTACGTCTCTCTTTAACGTGTAGCCCTTGCCCTTTTTGCGTAGAGGAGCTGCGGGCGCCGCGTGCCCATTCGGCGGCGCGGCCACCGGATCACGGTCCACGGTGAGGGAAGGTGCCTGTGCGGGCGCGGATGAGTGAGAAGGCTGTTGCGCAGGCACGGCCAGTGCCGCTCCGGCAACAAGTGCAAAGAGAAATGCGTTATTGCAAAGGCGCATAATATCCGCTGCGGGCATAAACAGTGAGTGGAGGCAGCCCCGGCGGAGGATTGACCTTCACCCTCACTTTACGCCACTTGCCGTCGCGAACCATATCTTTGGGCCGATAGCCGATCAGATACTGATTGCGCAGATCGGTCGAAATCTTTTCGGCTACGTCGCTCATCTCGTCAACGTTGTCCACCCGGTACAGCCTTCCCCCACTCGAATCGCACAACTTCTCCAGCAACTCCGGTCCGAATCGCTCCTCGGGCGTGGGCGCATAGGGATCGAAGATCCCTATCGCGTAAATCTGCACGTCCGACTCTCGAACCGCGGAGCGCACTTCGTTCTCGGTAAACCGCGAATTGTTGTCGCCGCCGTCGGAAACCACCAGCAGCGCCTTGCGCTGGTACTTGGCGTATCGCATCTTATCTACGCCATAGTAAATGGCGTCCAACAGCGCTGTGCGATGGGCGGCGCGCACATTGGTCATCCGCGCCTCGATCTTGTCCAGGGAGTCGGTAAAGTCCACCATCAACACTGGGCGTTCGTTGAATCCGATTACAAAAAACTCGTCCTCCGGATTGGAGGTCCGGATAAACTCCAAAATCGAATCCCGCGCGCGAATCAGCTTGGAGATCATCGAACCCGAGAGGTCAAAGATGATGCCAATCGATACCGGTGCGTCGTCCTCGCTGAAGCTCTGGATCGTCTGCCTCCTGTTGTTGTCAAATACCTCGAAATCGTCCTTCTCCAGCCCGGTTACCAGACGGTTCATTGGATCCGTCACGGTGGTCGGGACCAAAACCAAATCCACGTCCATGCGCAGAAACGATCCTGGATGAATGGCAAGCCCACCGGGACCCGCTACCGGTGCGGCTTCAGCACCTTTCGGAGCGCCAGATGCCGGCTGAGAGCTGGGGGGCGGCTGCACATGGACTTTGTTGAGCTGGTCAACCTGCCCATGCGCCTGCGCCAGACAGAAAATCGCCGCCAGCCCACACTTCCACATCCAACTCCGCGGCCATCTATGGCGGCGAAGACTTCCCGAAAACCTCCTGCCCAAAGGGATTTTGGTCATCGTACATCACTCAAAGTTTGGACGTGATAGTACCACGGATGGCACATTTTCTGCCGCTCGGATTTCATCCCATGAATGCTTGCGTCTCGCTATCCGAAAACCTCACCCTCTGCTCGCGCTGGGATACAATCTACCGTGAGTCCTCCCGCATTCCTCGCTCAAAATGAACCGCGGGACCTGGACTCAATTTCCACCGCTTCAACGGGGAGTGAACCCTCTTTCATGGCCCAGATTTATCCTTTTCGCGCCTGGCGTTACAATCCGTCCGCTGCCCTCCTTGGAGACGTAGTCACCCAGCCCTACGACAAGATCTCCCCGGCTATGCAACAGGCCTATTATCAGCGTAGCCCCTTTAACTTGGTGCGCATCATCCTGGGGTTGCCTGAACTATTCGATGCCCAGGGAGGCGAAAGCGTCTATGCCCGCGCTGCCCGCGACTTTCGCACCTGGCGCGAGCAGGGTGTCCTCATTCAGGACAAGACCCCAAGTGTTTTCGCCTATGCGCAGCGATTTGTAGTCCCCGGCTCCGCATCCGCGTCCGGGGATCTCCGGACAGGCGTCGTTAAGGAACGGCGCGGTTTCATTGCCTTGGGCCGCCTTTACGATTACGCCGATCGGGTGGTTTTCCGCCACGAGCAGACGCTCTCCAAGCCCAAGAGCGACCGGCTCAACCTGCTCCGGGCGACGCGCGCCCATTTCGGCCAGATTTTCATGCTTTACTCTGACCCTGCCGGTAGCGTGGAAAAGCTTCTCTACGACGCGGAACCGCTTGGCCCGCCTGATCGCCCTGCCGGCATCTCCAGCGGAGAAATAGCCTATGCCGGTAACGGAGCGCCTTGTGGCGAGATTACCGACGAGTATGGCGTGCTTCATCGCGTCTGGAGAATCAGTGACCCGGCTGTCATCAACCGGCTAACCACGGCAATGGCTGACAAGAAACTCATTATTGCCGACGGCCATCACCGCTATGAGACCGCCCTCAACTACTCCCGCGAGTACGGTGCTTCTGCTTCAGCAGCCACGGAACATGCCGCAGGTCAATTGCCCCAGCCGCCTTATCCCGAGGCTGCGGCGATGATGACCTTTGTCAACATGGACTCCGACGGCCTGGTCATTCTCCCCACCCATCGCGTTGTGCACAGCCTTGAAGGCTTTGATCCCGCTGCGTTCACCCATGCTGCCGCCCGGTTCTTTGCCGTCGAGCCTCTTTCCGCCGCCGATCCCTCCGCCTATCTTGAGACGCTTAAAAGGCAACAAGGCACGGCCTTCGTCGCCGTCACCCGCGCCGGCGATTTCCTGCTGCGCTCCAAGCCCGAAGTCATCCGTGCTGCCCTTGATGACATCTCCGACCGCCAGCGCCAGCTAGACCTCACCCAGTTGCATGCCATCGTCCTTGAGTGCCTGCTGGGCTTGAGTGCCGAGCGGATTCGCGAGCAGACCAACCTCCGCTACCTACGCGGTGCCGCTGAGGCCGTGGAGCAGGTCCGCCGAGGCGAGGCTGATGTTGCATTCCTCACCAATCCCGTTACCATGGACCAGCTTCGCGAGGTGGCCTTTGCCGGCGAGGTCATGCCCCAGAAGTCTACCGATTTTTATCCCAAGCTGCTTAGTGGTCTGGCCATCTATGCCCTGGAGTAGTGGAAGTACGGGAATGCGCCGGCAAGTGCTCGTGCTGGCGGCTCTCATCGCGGCCACAGTCTTTACTTCCACCTCCGTTGTCGCCCAGTCTGCTCTAGACCAAGCGCCGCCCGCTCTCGGAAGTCGCTTTGTCGTGGTCCTCGATGCGGCCCACGGCGGTAGCGACTCAGGCGGCCGCGTAGCCAACCTGCCCGAAAAGACCATTACTCTCGCTCTCAGCGTCCGGCTCCGTTCCCTGCTCTCGGCGCGCGGCATTTCCGTGGTCACTACCCGCGAGTCCGATGTTACATTGAACCCGGAGCGCCGCGCCCAAATCGCCAACCATGCCCAAGCCCAGGCTTGCCTCAGTCTTCATGCTTCTGCGGTAGGTACCGGCGTGCACCTGTTTGTCTCTTCTCTCGCGCCCGCTCAGCCTGTAAGTTTCGAGCCTTGGAATGCGGTGCAGGCTGCCTGGGTCCTGCGTAGTCTAGCTCTGGAGGGTATGGTCAACTCGGCCCTCCAGCACGCCGGAGTGACGGTTACCCTGGGCCGTACACCCCTGCCTGTCATCGACACCATGGCCTGCCCTGCCGTGGCCGTCGAAATCGCCCCGGAGAATGACTCCGATCACTCCGATCAGGTCTCGGCCGACAGCCCGGATGATCCCGTCTATCAAACCCGCGTGGCGCAGGCACTGGCCGCCGCTCTGGTCGAATGGCGGTCAGAGGGTGGGAATATGGGGGCGGGTCAGCCGTGATTCCCCGCTATCAAACCGTACTCTTCGTCATTTTGCTGGTGGCGTCCGTGGTGATGGGCGCAGTACTCTGGCAGTTGCGCGAGCGCGACCGCCAGCGCCTCCTCGACGTCGAGAGCTCGCTGCCCACGGAGGCTCCGGAAGCCTCGCCGGAGCAACAGGCTACCCTTTATGTGGCCGACGATGCCGATGACTCCATGACGGTCGAGGCTTTTTCCCTGCCGTTGTCCTCAAATCCCAATGAGCGTGCCCGCGCCATTCTAGGGAAGCTTCTGGACATCTACGCGGCTCCCGGCTCCACTCACCCCGTCCCCGGCGGTGCCGCCTCCATCGCCCAGGTCTTCCTGCTGCCCGCCACCAGGAGTGGGGCCGCAACAACCCCTCCGACCGAAGAACGTCCCCAGGACGGCCCCGAGCTCGCCGTGATCGATCTCAGCAGTTCTTTTGCTGCCAATCACCCCTCCGGCCTGGAGACGGAAACCCTTACCATCCTCTCGATTTGCGCCACGCTTCACGCCAATCTGCCGCGCATTACTCTGGTTCGCTTTCTTGTGGACGGCCAGCCGCGTGCTACCCTCGCGGGCCACGCCGATCTCATGCGAACTTACCTCGCCGCCCAAGCTGTACCAACCACCGGAGCCCACTCATGATCGGTCCTGAATCTACTTCGCCTTCCCGGCCCACCATCGGCGTCTTCGATTCCGGTTTCGGCGGCCTTACCGTACTCCGCGCCCTCATCCAGAGGTTGCCGCGCGCCCGTTTTACGTTTCTCGGCGACACCGCCCGCCTGCCCTACGGCTCCAAATCCCGCCGTACCATCGCCCGCTATGCCGCCCAAAGCGCGCAGTTTCTCGTTCACGAGCAAGGTGCCGAGTTTCTGATCATCGCCTGCAATACGGCCAGCGCTCTGGCGCTCGACGCCATTCAAGACGCCGTTCCCGCTGTTCCCGTCCTAGGCGTAATCGAGCCCGGCGCTGCAACCGCCCGTTCCGCCAGCCAAACCGGGGACGTGCTGGTTATTGCCACCGACGCCACGGTTCAGAGCCACGCCTACACCGCCGCCTGCCATGCCCATGGCCTCCGCGTTCTTGAGAAAGCCTGCCCGCTGCTTGTGCCGCTGGTCGAAGAGGGCTGGACAGATCACCCCGTCACCGCCGAGGTGATTGGCATCTATTTCCGTGAATTAATGGACGAATCTGCCGCGCATGGCCTGCATCCCGACACCTTGGTTCTGGGTTGCACGCATTACCCCTTATTGCGCCCTTTGATTGCGAAATCTGTGCCGGAATCCATGCGGGTGATCGACTCGGCAGAGGCCACGGCCGAAGCCGCCGTTCATCTCGTTAATGGCCGCGCCGTGTTCCCCATCCTTCCCAAATCCGCGTCACAGGAGTCGGAGAGGGCGGGAGAGACCACCAACCCGCCTCTACAAGCCGAAATCTGCTGCTTCGCCACCGATTCCGTGGGGA
>JAKABE010000177.1 GCA_021801945.1 Acidobacteriota bacterium | reverse complement strand
CATCATGAGCCTCGGCTTTGACAGCGTCTACCAGCGCAGGGCGGTTGTGCTCACGGTCGTGCCCACCCACTATCGCCAGCTGACCAAGATGCTGCTGCGCTGGAACCGGAGCTTTATCCGCGAGGAATTGCGCTTCGCCGCTATTGTCTGGAAGCGTCCCCCGGCTGCGCGGCTGATCGCACTCGCCGATTCAACCATCACCAACATGCGCTATCCGGTGATGTTTCTTTCACTTTCGCTGTTGGCATTGGCCCTTCTGACCGGCGTGCTGGTTCTGCCCAGAATGCTTGTAGCCATCGGCCTGATGTCATTTTTCTATTCCCTTTACTATTTGCGCAGTGAGCGGTCGTTCGACGTGGTTTACGGAGTGGTCTATGAATATTTCTCCTTCTTTTTCCTGTTCTGGATCTTTCCCTGGGCGCTCTTGACGGTTCGTAGGCGGGGATGGATGACGCGCTAAGAGTCAGCATGAACGTCTGAAAGTTTGAATAGCGTTCCTCAGGGGCCAATGCCCTGCCAATTCTCTTTGTCCATCGGCGCGCCGGACGCCATGCCCTGTCATAACTGACGTGCGCCACAGGTTGCTCGGGCCATTCTCCTTCCAATGCAGCGCTCAGAGGGGTGGGCAAGGCTGCAATTGCCTGAGGAAAGCACGACACTTGAGATTCGAGGTTTCACGATAGACCTAAAGGAGAGATGCTATCGAGGGGGCAGGCTGGTCCGCCAGGGTGTGCCTGAGGTCTGCTATCCTCCGGTGCATGTCCCTTTGGAACGATCTGCAGCGGCTCAAGCCCGTAGAGCGCCGCGTCTTTCTGGCTGCATTTCTGGGATGGTCGCTCGATAGTCTCGATTTTTTTCTGCTCATCTTTTGTGTGAAGGCGATTGCAGGGGAGTTCCATGCGGAACCCTCGGCGATCATGGAGGCGGTTTTTCTCACCCAGCTTTTCCGGCCGGTGGGAGCTCTTGTTTTTGGTGTCTTGGCTGACCGCTGCGGCCGCCGCCCGGTACTGATGATCAACATTCTGAGCTTTTCGCTGATTGAGCTGGCCTGTGCCTTTGCGCCGACGCTCAATGTCTTGCTGGTGTTGCGTGCGTTTTACGGTTTTGCCATGGGCGGCGAATGGGGCGTGGGCGCGGCGCTGGCCTTCGAGACCCTACCGAAGGAGGGCCGCGGCGTTGTCTCCGGCGTTTTGCAGGAGGGATACGCGCTCGGGTCGATACTGGCCTCGGCGGCCTTCGCGCTATTTTTTGGGCGCATCGGCTGGCGGGGATTGTTTGTGTTGGGCGCCCTACCGGCCGCCCTGACACTCTATGTGCGGGCGCGCGTGCCGGAGTCGCCGGTATGGCTGGCCGGAGAAAAGGAGCGCAAGTCGGGTGCGCGTTTGAAGGGCGTTTCGGCCGCGCCTATAATTCCGCCGCATCTCAGGGAGTTTCTGCCCACGTTTCTGTTTTTGGTGCTGCTGATGACGGCCTTTATGAGCTTTTCGCACGGCACCCAGGACTTGTATCCGACGTTTCTGGCGGTGCACGCAAAGCTCACG
This sequence comes from Acidobacteriota bacterium, assembly GCA_021801945.1. The sequence goes on along the minus strand of JAKABE010000177.1, from coordinate 5,448 downwards.
CCGGAAACCATCGGATTGATCGGCGTGCTGTATGGTTTGGGCTCCATCGGCGGCGGAGTTGTCTTCGGTGCCTTTTCGGAATATTGGGGCCGCAAGCCGGCCATTGTGACGGCGGCGCTTTTGTCCATCCCCGTGATTCCGCTGTACGCATTCGGACACACGGCCCTCATGTTGGGCATTGGTGCGGTGCTGATGCAGTTCATGGTGCAAGGGGCGTGGGGAGTGGTTCCGGCCTACCTCACCGAGTTATCACCGGGTCCGGTGCGGGCCACCGCACCGGGCCTGGCCTATACGCTTGGCGCGCTCATCACCTCGTGGAACGGCGCGGGGCAGGCGCTGGCGGCCGAGCACTGGCACAACTATCCGGCGGTGCTGGCGATTACGGTAGTGGTGGTGGCGCTGGTGCTGGCTGGTTTGGCGATGCTGGGCCGCGAGGCAAAGGGCAGGGAAATGACGGCGGACTAGGGTCCGTTAACAGCTTCTAGTCAAGAGGCGCGACTTTGCATTTTCACGGGGGGAAGATCACCGGCAACAGGCAGGCCCACGCGCCGAGCCAAGGCGCGGAAGCGCGGCTCATTGCGCACCGATGCAAAGCCCGGATCGACCAACAACGCTACCATGCGCCAGGATCGTTCGCGGTACGCTTGCTCCAAAGCGCGGTAACCGGCCTCCTTTTGTCCGGTGGCAAAGAAGAGCCGGGCTGCTCGATAGGAATCGAAGACAGGGGCGTTTGCTCCGGCGAGCAGGCTGCGTACTGCATCGCGGGCTTGCTGCAGATTTCCGGCGGCGACCAGGCGCTGAACCTCGATCGTTCTCCAAGGAGTTTCGTTGCCGGTGCGCTGGAAATAGACTCTAGCTTCGACTTCGGCGGCGGCTAGATCGCCTTTGCGCAAATAGAGCCGGATGCGAAAAAGATCGGCGGGAACGAAGTCAGGATAAAGGTCGAGGACGCGCTTGAGTTCCGCGCCAGCCTCGGCCAGTCGGCCGGCATCGAGGTAGCCGTCGGCCAGATCGCTGCCCGCCATCGGGGAGAGGGGATCAAGCTCATCGGCCTTACGGAACTCGGCAAGGCTCTGGTCGAAGCGGAGCATGTCGGCAAGGAAGTTCCCATACCACTGGTGGGCGAGGGCATTGTCGGGATTCAGCTCGATGGCCTTTCGAAAGTAGTGCTCAGCGCGGGGGAAGTCCCAATCCCGGCGGCAGGTGGCAAAGGCCAGCGCATTGTAGGCGGACGCCGAAGAGGGATCGAGGGTAAGGGCAATGCGCGCAGTGGCTTTGGCTCGTTGGAAGGAGTCGGCACTTGAAAAGACGCCGAGGCTGGCGATCAGGTCATAAGATTCCGCCATGCCAGCGTAGGCGGGGACATACCTGGGATCAATAGCGATGGCTTGGCCAAAGCAGGAGATGGCCTTTTTCAGGCCCGGCGCATCGTACCGCTGCAAATAGGACAGTCCGGTGAGATAAGCGCGCATGGCTCTTGGATCGGCGGCTCCCAAAGGGAAGACCATCGATGGCGCCGAGCCGGTGACGCGGCGCGTCACGCCGATAGCCACTTTGGAGGCGACGGCATTCTGAAAAGCGAGTAAGCTGCCGCCGCTGTTCGTATAGGCCGCACTCCACAGAGGCGCTTCCTTGGCGGGGTTCACGAGATTCACGGTGACCTGGATTTGATTGTCCGATTGGCTGACGAAGCCCTGGAGGACGAGCGAGGCGTGTAATTGGGCGGCGACCTGCGGCAAGGGGAGATTGCGGGCTTTGAAGGCCAACATTGAAGGCTCGCAGATGACCTGAATCTTCCCGATTCTTCCCAGGTCGGAGATGAGACCGTCGGTCAGCTCATCGGCTAACAGATCGTTGTTTGAGGTCCGGTTCTCAAAGGGAAGGACGGCGAGGATCGAGCCAGACGGCAGAGCCCGCACTTTACGATGGCTGGCGATCCACACCAGCGCCGGCAGCAGCGCGGTTAACCCGAGCGCCGCAAGTCCATAAATGCGCCGTTTTCGAGGTATCGATATTGGCGTGGGCGGAATTGGCGTGGGCGGAGGGGTGGTGCCCGCGTCACCGGAAGTCTCTTTTCTTGAGCGAGCCTCTAACCACTCGTCGATCTCTTCTTTATAGGCATACACGCTCGACCGGGTGTGATGGCCCAAGCGGTAAACGGGCAAGCCCTCTTGCTTTTCCCACAACTGCACGGTGCGCGGATCGCGGTCGAGGTAAGCCGCAATTCGTTTCCAACTGTCCAGCCGCTCAGAAGCACTTCTCTGAGCGGGGAAGCGGGATTTCGGACTTTCACCCATAGAAATCTCTCTTCAACGAGTCCCGCAATTTCCTATTGCTTCTACCAGATCGCAGGCGATCCGTCAAGACGGCGAAATCGGCGCGAAAGTGGCCGAAATTGACCGAAGTTAGGCGATTTCGGCTAATTTCGATTGCGCAGTCTCACCATTTCGCTCTGAATGATGATGAATGCTCTCTAGCGGAGCCGGGAGGCTGAGATGTCGGGGAAAAGATGTGCGCTGTTGTGCGTGGGAGTTCTTTGGCTCTTCTGGCTGTCGGGGTGCGGGGGAAGCTCCAAACCGATTGGTGTTGCAGTAGCGGCGTCGGCCACCACTGTAGATGGCACGAATACGCTGACAATGACAGCGACGGTCACCAACGATAAGAACGCCGCAGGGGTGAAGTGGAGCATGAGCGGCGCCGGATCTCTGTCCAACACGAGCACGACCTCGGCGACCTACACGGCGCCCGCTGCGACGAGCACAGCCCAGACGGCAACGGTAACAGCGACATCGCTGGCCGATTCGAGCAAGACCGGGAGCGTTACGCTTACGGTGGCGGCCCAACCCACGGTCGCCACAACCAGCACCGACCTAATGGGCGCGGTCGGAACAGCTTTCTCGATCACGCTCAAGGGCAGCGGCGGTATCCCGCCTTACAAGAACTGGGCGGTCTCGACGAGCGGCAGCGCGCTGCCGTCGTGCCTGACGCTGAATCCGTCGATGGGCGTGATCGCCGCCGCCTCCGGCACAGCACCTCTGGCATCCTGCGCGGGCACCTATAGCAATCTGATCTTTACTTACACGGATTCGGGGACGCCGAACGCGTTGACGGCGACCTCTTCGCCGTTGACGCTGACGATCACGGCGGCTCCAGCGATCAGTTTTACCGGCACCGTGCCGGCCACCAGCACGTATGGGGTGGCCTACGCGGGCAGCGCTGCAGCCACGGGCGGCGCGGGACCGCTGACCTATAGCATCTCGGCCGGCGCACTGCCGGCGGACCTGAGCCTGAATCAGAGCACGGGGGCCATTGCGGGAACTCCGAGCAAAGCCGCAGACGTGGGCACATTCAACTTCACGGTCAAGGCTGCCGACGCCTTTGGCGACGAGGCTACCCAAAGCTACCAGATTGTGGTCAGCTATTCAGCCGTCTCGATCACCACTTCGGCGACCCTACCGGTGGGTTACGTGGGATCGAGTTACTCCGGCACTACGCTGGCGGCGACAGGCGGCAATGGCGGACCGTACACCTGGAGTTGGGCGGCGGCAAGCGGTTCTTCGCTGCCGGCGGGGCTTGCACTCTCGCCAGCGGGGTTTGTCAACGGAACGCCTACCACCGCGGGTACTTATAGCGTTGTCGTCACGGCCACGGATTCGGCCTCGAACGCGGGCCACGCGACACTCAGCGTAGCAGTGAAGCCCGGAGTGAGCGTCACCACCGCCTCGTTGCCAACGGGCTATACGGGATCGGCCTACTCATCCACACTGGCGGCCACGGGCGGTGTGGGAACACCCTATACCTGGACTTGGGCGGCGGCAAGTGGCTCCTCGCTACCAGCGGGATTAACCCTTTCGCCAGCGGGCGCCGTTGGTGGCACACCCACTACCACCGGGACTTTCAGCGTGGTTGTAACGGCCGCGGACTCGATTTCGAACAAGGGCAGTGCGACCCTTTCCCTGGTTGTCCAAGCGGGCGTGAGCGTCACCACCAGTTCACTGCCCCCGGGGTACCAGGGCACGGTGTATCCTGGGGCAACTCTTGCGGCTACAGGCGGCGCAGGAACACCCTATACCTGGACCTGGGCAGCGGCCAGCGGATCCTCGCTCCCGGCGGGATTGACTCTCTCGTCCGCGGGCGTCATTGGCGGCACGCCCACCGCGGCGGGCACGTTCAATGTGGTCGTTACCGCGGCGGACTCGATCTCAAATTCGGGTTCCGCAACCCTCTCCCTGAAGGTTGAGGCCGCACTGGCGGTTAGCAGCCCCACAACCCTGCCTGGCGCGACGGTCAATGAGGCGTATTCGCTGCAACTCGCGGCAACGGGCGGCTCGGAAATAGGCTACTCCTGGTCGACTGACGCTGCCGGGAGCACGAGCTTGGGAACTCTGAACCTATCCCTTTCCTCCGGCGGTCTTGTAACCGGGACGCCGACGTCCAGCGGAACCGCGAACTTTACGGTGACAGTGAAGGACTCAGAGAACCACACAGCCACGGCGAATCTTTCGGTGACAGCGTACAGCACGCTGACCATCACAACAACGACGCTACCGGTTACGTACGCGGGAGCAAACTACTCGCAGATACTGGACGCTGCGGGTGGAACGGGAACGGGTTACGCCTGGTCGGCCACCGCAAGCAACCTTGGCACCTACGGTCTGAGTCTCAGTGCCGGGGGCCTGGTTTCCGGCATTCCGACACAGAGCGGGACTGCCAGTTTCACGGCCAACGTCAAGGATTCGGCCAACCACACGGCCACGCAAGCCTTGACAATCACCATTTACGGGGCGCTCTCATTGCCGGCGCCAAATCCCGCTTCCTTGCCGTCGAACGGTTACACCGGGGTGGCCTACACCGGAGAGATCGACGCCACGGGCGGCAGCGGAAACTTCTCGTGGCAGGTGACGGGGCTCAGCGACGGCCTGAGCGCGACGCCCGGCGCCGGAAGAGTGACCATCAGCGGCACACCTACTTCGCAGGCCACGGTTACGTTCAGCGTGATGCTGACAGACACGACGACGAACGCGAGCGTGACGCAGAACGGGTACACGATTACGGTCAGCAATCCAACTCCGGTGGCGCTGCCGGCCGCCAGCCCCAACCCGCTGCCAGACGCGACTGTGAACCAGAGTTACTCGGGGGCGATCAATGCGTCCGGCGGAGTGCCACCCTACACGTGGTCAATCAACGGGACGTCGGTCGGCGGATCGGGTGTTTCTTTGGGGAATGGCACTCTGGCGGCATCCACGACCGGCGGGAGCGCGCTTTCGATCAACGGCACGCCCGGCACCAGCGGAACGGTGACGTTGACCAGCGTGAAGGTTGAGGACAGCCTGCACACCAACGCCACGCAGACCTACAGCATTACGGTCAACAGCGCCGGCCAGAACGTGACTGGACAGGTATTTCTGAACACCTGCAGTGGACAAAAGAGTCCGCCCACGATCACCC
>JAKABE010000176.1 GCA_021801945.1 Acidobacteriota bacterium | reverse complement strand
AACTCCGTCCGCGCCGCGGAACTCAAATTGATCTCTGCCGCTACACGCATACCGGTCACCTCTACTGTATGAGATGACCCTGCTTTATAAATGATTCTATTTGTGGCGGACTACACTAGTTCCACCACAAAAGACGGGTGCCCCAGGTCCCCCGCTTTTGGGGGACCTGGGAGATCACGACACTCAGCCAATCGGCCTCTTCATCTCGAACCCTTCGGGAAGCTCGTACCCTCTTTCCGCCGCGGTCCAGAGCGACTCAATTTCAACGGCTCCCCGTAACCCAGTCGCGTAATGGCGGTAGCTCGACCAGGGCCAGTCCTCGGGCCTCGTCACTAGGCCGCGAGCCACCGGATTTTGATGGATATAGCGCAGCTTCTCGGTGAACTTATCCCCGCTGCGCACGTTGAAGTCGTAATAGCGCGCCTGCCAGAACGGCCTCTCGGCACTGCGCAGCGAGACGGAGAGCTTGAGCGAGCGCACCGCCGAGGAAAGATCACCCTCGCGCGGCTCGCTCACCAGCAGGTGAACGTGCTCCGGCATCACCGCGTAGCCCGCAATCGCGAGGCGAAACCTCCTGCGCGTGCGCTCCAGCGCCGACTCGAAGAGGGTGCAGGCTTTCGCGCTGGAGAGGTAGGCAACCCGGTGGTAGCAACTGAAGGTGAGAAAGTGAAAGTCTCCGGTTTGCTGGTAACGGATGAGTCCACGCGTCATAACGAGTAAGGATAGCGCGGATCGTGGCTGGGCGGCTGTGGTGGTCTCCCAGGTCCCCAAAAGCGGGGGACCTGGGGCACCCATCGTTTGTGGCGGAACGAGCACCCTGGAACCCGGCCACCCGCCCTTCCGATTACCGGATGATCAGTGCGGGCGGGGTGGCACTCGATAGAAACCGAGGCCGACACCAAGGAAATAAAGGGCAAGCGTGGAGAATATAACTGCGCCAACGATGTGAAGGGCACGTCTACCGGTGGTTTGCGGGTCAGTTGCCCGTGGCCGAATCCCAACCTGTCACATCCGGAACGAAAGCCAAGCCCACCCGAGCCGTACGAGCCAACCAATGGGATTCGTATTAATTTTCACGTCACCATTGTTACACAAATGGCAGCCGAGCTGCGTCGTTGGCGTATTACCGCCAAACCGGAGATTACGGACCGAGCAGCGACTGTTAGGTAAATCCGTCCCGCGATCGTCTCCCTGCTAAACTCGGAACCGTGACAGACCAAGCCAAGCCTTCCGTTTTCCTGCTCGACGCGATGTCGTTCATCTTTCGCGCCTACACCGCGATGCAGCGCTCGCGGCCCATGTCCACGCGGGCGGGGCTGCCCACGGCGGCGACGTACGTCTTCGTGAACATGATCCGGAAGCTGCGCCAGGACTTTGCGCCGCGCTACTTTGCGGCGGTCTTCGACGTGAGCGGCGAGGTCTTCCGCGACGAGCGGGCGCGCACAATGGGACCGCTGCGCAGGTGGAATGCGAAGACGCAGAGCTTCGAAGAGGTGAGCTACGAGGGGTACAAGGCCAACCGGGCGTCGATGCCGGACGACCTGCGGCGGCAGATTCCCTACATTCGCCGCGCGCTGGAGGCGCTGCGGATTCCGATTCTGGAAGCCGAGGGATTCGAGGCCGACGACGTAATCGGGACGCTGGCGCGCGAGGCCGCCGAGGACGGGCACGAGGTCTTCATCGTCTCCGGCGACAAGGACATGATGCAACTGGTCACGCCCCAGGTGAAGGTGCTGAACCCGCAGAAGGACAACCTGATTCTCGATCCAGAGAAGGTGACGGAGACGCTGGGCGTGCCGCCGGAAAAGGTGGTGGACGTGATGGCGCTGCGGGGCGACGCGGTGGACAACGTGCCCGGCGCGCCGGGGATCGGTGACAAGGGCAGCGTGGAGCTGATCCGCGAGTTTGGCACGGTGGAAGCCGTGCTGGACCGCGCGGCGGAGGTCAAGCGCAAGGCGTACCGCGAGTCGCTGGAACAGAACCGGGAGGCGGTGCTGCTGTCGAAGGAGCTAGTGACCATCCACAGCCATGTGCCGCTGGAATTGAACTTGGGCGCGCTGGAGACGCAGCCGCCGGACCTGGAGGCCTGCCGCGAGCTGTTCACGGAGCTTGAGTTCACTTCGATGCTGCGCGACCTGGCGCCTGCGGAGGGCGGGGCTAAGGTTGAGTTGGTCGAGAGTCCGACTGCGGAGCAACTCGACGGTTTCTACCGCGCTGCGCGCGCGGGAGGGTTTGCCTTTGCGCTGGATGCGGCCTCGGCGGCTCCGGTTGCGGAGGCTGAGGAAGAGGCGGATGGGCCTGCGCCGCTCTCGCTCCTGGATGTGGCTGAGGCGGCGGAGAAGCAGGCCAGCTTCAGCGTGGGCGTGTGCGCGGAGCCGGGGCAAGCGTTGCGATTGCCGCTGACGCCGGAGCTGCGCGAATTGCTCGCCGATCCGGCCGTACCAAAGCAAACGCACGACCTGAAGTTAGCTCTGCATCTGCTTGGTGAAAAGGAAGTTGATCTGCAAGGCCCGATGGACGATACCATGCTGCTCTCCTACGCATTGAATCCGACACACGCCACGCAGGCTCTGAGCGACGTGGCGGCGCGGCACGGGCAGGCGCTTCCGAAGTCGCCGGAGGCAGGCGCGGCGGCAATCCGGGTGCTGACACCGGCGCTTCTGGCCGAGGTGAGGAAGGATGGGTTGGAGCGCGTCTACCGGGAGATCGATCTGCCGCTGGCGCCGGTGCTTTACCGCATGGAAAAGGCCGGCGTGCGCATCGATGTGGGCGTGCTCAACGACTTATCGAAGCAGTTGAGCGCGGACCTGGAGCGGACAGGCGAGCACATCTTCGAGCTGGCTGGGCGGCGGTTCAACATCAACTCGCCCAAGCAGCTCGGCGAGGTGCTGTTTACTCACCTTAAACTGCCTGCGCCGCCGAGCCGGGGAAAGACGAAGGCGCTTTCCACGGCGCAGGATGTGCTGGATCAGTTGGCCGAGCAGCATGAGGTTCCGCGGCTGGTGCTGGAGTACAGGCACCTGGCGAAGCTGAAGTCGAATTATGTGGATGCGTTGCCGCTGTTGGTGGATGCGGAATCGCGGGTGCATACGACCTTTCAGGCAGCGGCGACGGCCACGGGCAGGTTGTCGTCGGTCAATCCCAATTTGCAGAATATCCCGGTGCGGACGGAGCTGGGCCGGGAGATACGGGCGGCGTTTACGGCCGCGCCGGGAACGCGGCTGCTCTCAGCCGACTACTCGCAGATCGAGCTGCGGCTGCTGGCGCACTTCAGCGGAGATCCGTTGCTGACGCGAGCCTATGAGGAGGGAATCGACATCCATACGCTGACGGCCAGCGAGGTCTTTGGCGTGCCCGCCGAAACCATGGACAAGGTGACACGGAACCGGGCTAAGGCGGTCAACTTCGGCATCGTGTACGGGATCTCGGCGTTCGGACTGGCGGCGCAGTTGGGCATCGCGCAGGCCGAGGCGAAGGCCTACATCGAGCGCTATTTCGACCGCTACCAGGGAGTGAAGGCCTTTATCGAAAAGACGCTGGAGCAGACGCGCAAGGACGGATCGTCGCGTACCCTCTACGGACGGTTGCGACCGATTCCGGACATGGAGAGCCGCAACCCGAACCAGCGGGGATTTGCCGAGCGGACGGCCATCAATACGCCGCTGCAAGGCACGGCGGCCGACCTGATCAAGCTGGCGATGATTGCCCTCGACCGCAAACTGACGGAGCGGAAGCTGAAGACGCGCATGGTCTTGCAGGTGCACGACGAGTTGCTGTTCGAGGTGCCGCTCAAGGAGAGCGCGGAGGTAGAGGCACTGGTGCGAGCGGAGATGGAGGGCGTGGTGAAGCTGAGCGTGCCCCTGGAAGCGCACATGGCCTTCGGGCCCAACTGGCGGGACCTGAAGTAGTACTTGAAAAATCGGGGCGGACGGGAAGCCTCGGCACTTAGATAAAGATGGCAATTGGTTGTGGTGGCATTCGCCCTACGCGTGAACAGGCAATGAAGAATCAAGCATGCCCCAGATTCCGCAGCGCGCTGGAACTGGGGCATTTTGCTTGAGCTAAGGTTGGCAGTTTATTGGGCAGCGTGCGCTGCGAGCCACTGCTGGAGGTTAGCCCCCTGCAGCGAGCGGAGCTCGATGCAGCCGTTGATCTGCTCCACCGCGTGCTTGAGCGACAGGCTAGAAGCGCGAACCGGGTGCGCAGCGAAGAAACTTTGCACCTGGTTACGAGCCGCAACGGAACAGAAGCCGCCCGTCGAAGCGACCAGATCCGCGCCCAGTGAGACGGTGAGCTTGGCATTCACCTGGCTCCAGTGTGTTTGGATGAACTTCCAGGCCAGATCGCGCTCGGCGGGCATCATGAGCGCAATGGAAAGCTGGATGGCCGCGTCCTGATTGCGCACCTTTGGGGAGACGGCGTAGTTCAGTGCCCGCTCGGCAAGGGTTGGGTTTTCGAATTCGGCCAGCAGGTTGAGTGCCGTGTTTTGAAGCTGAGGATTGGTGGAGGTTTCGTAGATGGTTTGCAGCCTGTCGAAGAGTGCGGAGTCACCGTTGCGGGCGGCGACCGCGAGTGCCGTTTGGCTCAGGGTTGGGTCCACCGAGGCTGGATTGGAGAGGTACTGGCCAGCAAGCTTCTTCGCTTGCGCGATGATGACGGGATCCTTGCCGTAGTAGCCGAGGATGGCGAACAGGTGGGCGCGCAGCTCGCGCAGGTTCGCTGAATCGCTGGGCGAAGGAGGAGGAAGTTTGGCGTAGACAGGCGAGAAGGTGCGGCGCAGCCAAGATTGAAGTTCAGCCTTTTCTTCGGGCGTGGAGGCTAACTGATCTTCGATGGCGACGATGCCGGTCATGGTGCTGGCGATGACCTCGGCATTGGGATCAGCTTTGAGCGCAGTCACCAGATCGAGATAGTCGCTCACGCTGGCCATGTTGGCGCGCACGCGGGCCCATTCGTCGCCTGCCAGGCTGATGCGCTCAGAGGGCGTAAGGCCGGTTTCTACATGAGCGACCAGGTTGCGGTAGACGCTGGGTGTGTAGGCGCTGCGGTAGTAGCCCTTGGCGCCCGCGTTTGCGAAGAAGAGCGTGGAAGAGGGTGCCTTGACTGAGGTCTCCGACGGCGTAAGAAGCTGGCAGTCCTGGCTGCCGGAATCCGTCTTCAAGCAGACCGGCAGAGTCCATTTCTGATTCAGGCCGGTCTTGATGTCGGGGCTTAGATAGAAGCGTTTTTGCGTAACGGATGCGGTTCCGTTGTGCGGAGTTCCGAAGGTGAGAATGGGCACCCCGGGGAGGGTGATCATGCTATCCATGATTTTGTTGATAGGTTTGTGACTGACGGCGGTCTGGGCGTTCCAAAAGTCCTGCGCGTCGGCATTCCCGTATTCGTGAGCCAAAAGGTAGGCGTGCACGCCCTTGCGGAAGGTCTCAGGACCTTCGTAATTTTCCACCATGACGAGTACGTCGCTGCCCTTGTAGTAGGAGATGGTATCGAACATCTGGTTGATTTGGGCGGGAGTATTGGCCGTGGCGCGGATGGCGTGCGTGGTGGGCGTGGCGTCGTAATCGAGGGTGTCTTCTTTTTCCGCGGCCACGACTTGCGGAATATCCCACTCCGGATGCATGTTGGCCACGGCCTTGTTCTCCATCCATGTGGCGAAGCCCTCGTTGAGCCAGATGTTATCCCACCAGTTCATAGTCACCAGGTCGCCGAACCATTGGTGCGACATCTCATGGGCTACATCGATGGCTACATTCAGCTTTGCGCCAACCGAAGCTGTCTTGGCATTCAACAGGAGATCGGTCTCGCGGAAGGTGATGGCGCCGAAGTTTTCCATGGCGCCGGCCTCGAAGTTAGGGATGGCGATGAGGTCGAGCTTCTTCAACGGATAGTGAATGCCGAAGTAATTGTCGTAGTAGTGGAGCATGTATTCAGCTACGCCGAGAGCATAGGGCGTATAGGCGACCTTGTCCGGCGGCGCGCAGACGCGGATGGCCACGCCATCGGAGGAGCCCGCCGTGCACTGAAAGTCGCCGACCAGAAAGGCCACAAGATAGGTGGACATTTTGGGCGTCATGCCAAATTCGATGGTGTGTTTGCCCGCGTTGGGGCCCGGTGTGTCAGAGACGATGGGGCTGTTGGAGATCGCGGTGTCGTTTTTGTCCGCGACCAGAGTGATGGAGAAGGTGGCCTTGAAGGCCGGCTCGTCGAAGGAGGGAAATGCGCGACGCGCATCTGTAGGCTCAAACTGCGTAACGGCGTATTCGTGATGAGCGCTCTTGGCGAGATAAAAGCCGCGCAGCTCGTTATTGAGGATGCCGGTGTAATGAATGGAGAGCGTGGCATTGCCGGCCGCGAGTTGCTTAGGGAAGGTGAAGGTGGCCTGCTGCTTCTTGGTGTCGAGCGAGACCGCGGCGGTTTGCTTGGAACCTTTTGGGTAAACGACGACGGATTGAAACTCGATCTGGGCGGCGTTGAGCGTGATGGAGCGAGTGGGCTGCTTGATGTTTACATCGATGCTCTCCACACCCGAGAAAGAGGCGGTTTTGATGTCCGGAGTCAGCTTGAGCGTGTAGTGCGTAGGTACCACCATTCCGGAAAGCCGCTGAGCAGTTGCGGCGCGAACGGCAACAATGAAAAGGCAGGCGAGCGCAGCTGCAGCGGCCAAAGCGCTACGTGTTGTGAGAGCAAAACAACGAATTCTCATGGCATCCTCGCGGTGTGGAGCGAAATTTGACTAGGGTCTGTTAACCCTATTGGGATGGCGCGCCTGTGAGATGAAAAGAAGATCGAGAGATGTGCTCAGAGACGCTGCTGGAGCCGATATTCATCCGACCTTGACATTGTAAGATGCGGAAACTGCCTGATTCGGGCGCCGAGCAGGGCACACCGTCTCTCCGCCGTGCTCGTGACGAGACGGTCCAGCGTACTTTTGTGCATTTTCCCTAGCTCGATGTCTTAGGGTCCAGCGGGGGCGAATACGGCAGGCTATTTTGCGG
>JAKABE010000175.1 GCA_021801945.1 Acidobacteriota bacterium | reverse complement strand
GATGCGCATCACGTTGATGCGATAGTAAAGGTCCTGGCGGAATTTGCCTTCGGCCACCAACTTGGCCAGATCCTGGTGGGTGGCGAAGATCAGCCGCGCCCGCAGCGGGATAAGTTTGTTCGAGCCTAGGCGGCTGAACTCCATCTGCTGCAGCACGCGCAGCAGCTTGACCTGCGTGAACAGGCTCAGGTCGCCGATTTCGTCCAGGAAGAGCGTGCCGTCGCCCGCCTGCTCGAAGTAGCCTTCGCGGGCCCCCACGGTTCCGGTGAAGGCGCCTTTCTCGTGGCCGAACAACTCGGCTTCGATGAGCGTTTCAGGAATGGCGCCGCAGGAGACGGCAACGAACGGCTTGCTGGCCCGCGCGCCCAGGTTGTGAATAGCGCGGGCAATCAGCTCCTTGCCGGTGCCGCTTTCGCCGGTCACCAGCACCGCCGCGTTCAGGTTGGTAACGCTGCGCACCAGTTGGTACACACGCTGCATTTGCGGGCTGGAGCCGATGATGCGGTCGCAGGTCCCGGGATCTTCCAGTTTGGCCTGGGCGGTCGTTAACTGCCGCTTGAGCGAAGTGGTTTCGCAGGCCCGCGTCAGCAGCGCCTTCAGATCGCGGATCGAGGGCGGCCGCCGGCAGTACCCAAACGCGCCGCAACGCACCAGCTCGAACGCCGTCGAGCGCAGGCTGTCATCGGCCATGACGATCGCCGGCAGACTGGACGCGATCAGGCGCTGCGCACTCACAATCCGCTCCTGCTGCGAATCGCGATGCGAGTAAAGGTCCAGGATCATGACATCGCATTCCCCTGCCGCGATCAGGTCGCCCATTCCGTCGTCACTTCCCCCGAACAAAACCCTGAATTCCTTGCCCAGGGCGGAGGAGAGAAGAGCGTGTAGTGTTCGATCTTCCGAGTAGAGCCCGATGGTGACCATGGTGGACGCGTTTCCTCTCGTGATTACCGCAGCGCCGTTCCGGGAAGTGCCGTTCTGGCAATTGATCGGCTGTTGCTTCCTCATGCGAGACCCTGCATGCTGACAACCCTCGCCCTTGGTAACCCGGGCCTGCCGTAATGGAACAAAGTCACAGGACCCAAATTGCTTCCGGCGTGCAGTTCCGGGATTCCGCTCTGCTGAGTTACCAAAGTGTTACTTTCGTACTGAGCGGTGGAGAGACCTGTGTCCTCCTGCCCCATCCAGCAGAAAGGAGATGACGAACCTTCCCTTTCAGAGGATTACGAACGAGTATTCCACTAGATTTCAACTCGGCATCGTGCGAAAGGTCCCGGTCCCCCCAAGAATAGCGACTGCTATGTATCGTTTGCGCCTACGATAGCGAAGGAAAGTAACCTAGTCGAGATTACTAAAGTCCATAGTTCCACCCACCCACAAGTCAGGTCGGCAGCCCACAGGCAACCGGAGGTGCTGCCCCGACACCGAGGATCGCTGCGCCGTAACCCGTTGATTTGCTACGTATTCGCCGTGCGAGGCCTGCTGCCGCCACGGGGCCCCGCCAGCCGGTCGAAGAGGGCTCTCCGGGGGGAGAAACCCGACTTCTGCAACTTTTGTGTGTCAACAACCTGCTTCACCTCCCTTCCTTCAACGTAAACAGGCGTGTACACCCACCCGCTCCCATCAGGTTAACTCTTTTCATTTGTTTCACATCCATACGGAGCCGATTTGGTTGGACAATTGCTGTCTCCGCGGTGTCCCCTGAACCCGAGGGAGAAAGGAGCATGCCGTGCACTCGTTCGCCTGGTGGCCGACGCTGATCGTGGTGGCCGTTGCCACTGCAACCGATCTCAAGTGCCGCCGGATTCCGAACTGGCTTGTGCTGCCCTTTTTCGCCGCTGGAGTGGGAGTCGTCACCTGGATGCACGGCTGGCACGGGTTCGGCCAGAGCCTGGCAGGTTCGGCGCTGGGACTGCTGATCTACGGGGTGCTGTTCTGGGTGGGCGGCATGGGCGCCGGCGATGTGAAGCTGTGCGCCGCCATCGGCGCCTGGATCGGCCCTCAGCAGCTCTTCCTGGCTCTCATCTTCACCGCGCTCGCCGGCGGCTTGATGGCTGTGGCCTGGGCGATCTCCGGGGGATTCTTCACGGAATTGCTCCAGGGAACCGGTTCCCTCATTCTCGGGAAACACCAACACACCGCAGCCTCCCCATCCCCCGCAGGGTCCGGAGCCGAACCGGTGCAGCGCAAGGTACTGCGCCGCCATATGCCGTACGCGCCGGCCATCGCGGTCGGAACACTGCTTTCGTTTTTCGCTCGCTAGGCACGGGAGAGAGATCCATGTCGAGCGCATCCGCAATCTACCAACCATCCATGGCTCCCGCGGGCGGGCACATGGAAGCAGGCCCGGGACAACGAACCATGACAGCAGTGCCGTATCTCGTCACCTCGATTTCCGAAAACGCGCCGGAGCTCTCGATCGCGTTGATCGGACCGGACGAAGCATGCCGTTCGACAGCTTCGCGGGCTCTGGCCGGCTATCGCGGTGCGGTGGTGCGCGAGTTCTCCGCCTATCCGAGCGGCAGCGCCGAGCTGGCCAGGCTGCTCAATGGCCGCCACGACGTGGTCATGATCGATCTCGATAGCGATCCCGAGTGCGCGCTGGGCCTGGTGGAGAGTGTCTGCCATCGCGGCAGCGCCACCGTGATGGTCTACTCCGCACAGGCCGCTCCCGACCTGCTGGTGCGCTGCATGCGAGCCGGCGCCCGCGAGTTCCTGATCGTTCCCTTCCCCCCCGGCGCCGTCGGCGAGGCGCTCGATCGCGCTGCGGCACGCCGCCCCACTGCGGCTCCGCGCGCCGGCAAAGCCGGCAAGCTGCTGGTATTCATGGGCGCCAAAGGGGGCGTGGGCGTCACCTCCGTCGCCTGCAATTTCGCTGTTGCGCTCGCCCAGCACCCCAGCCAGAAGACCCTCCTCATCGACCTCGATCTTCCCCTGGGCGATGCCGCCCTGAACCTCGGGATCGTCTCCGAATTCTCCACCATCGATGCTCTGGAAAACACCGGACGGCTCGATGGCTCCTTCCTCTCGCAGTTGCTGGTCAAGCACAGCTCAGGGGTCTGGGTGCTGGCGGCGCCGGGCCGCTTCCCGCACTACGAGCCCGGCAATGAGGCCATCGAAAAACTGCTCGCTGTCGCGCAGCAGGAATTCGACAATGTGGTCGTCGACCTCGGCGCCCGCCTCGATCCCCAGGGCACCGCGCTCTTCAGCGAAGACGCAACCATCTACCTGGTTACCCAGGCCGGCATTCCCGAGCTGCGCAATTCCAACCGGCTCATCGGCCAGATGTTTTCCCACGGTGGGCCCAAGCTCGAAATCGTGCTCAACCGCTTCGAATCGCGCACCCTGGGCGTCTCGGAAGAACACATCGCCAAAGCCCTCACTCGGCCGGCGCAGTGGAAGATCCCCAACAATCATGGCCTGGTGCGCATGATGCAGATCAACGGCACGCCGCTGGCGCTGGGCGATTCCGCCGTGGCGCACACCATCCGGAAAATGGCGCAGTCGGTGCAAGGCCTGACCCCGGCTCCACCCAAAAAGAAGGGCTTCAGCCTTTTCTTCTGAACGCCGATGAAGACTTTATCCAGTGGGGAACCCTATCGTGGAATTGCTCAATCTCGATCAATATAAGGCGGAGATTCACCGCACCCTGATTGCCAAGCTGGATCTGGAAAAGCTGTCGCGCGTCAACTCCAGTCAGGCCCGCCAGGCGGTCTCCGCCATCGTGAAAGAGATCATCGCCGACCAGCGTGTGCCGCTCAATTACGACGAGCAGGAACGCATCCAGGCCGATCTGCTCGACGAGGTCTTCGGCCTGGGACCGCTGGAGCCGCTGCTGCGCGATGCCAAGATCTCCGACATCCTGGTCAACAGCAAGGATCACGTGTTCGTGGAAAAGGCCGGCCTGCTGACCCGCGTCAATACCAGCTTTCGCGACGATCGCCACCTGCTGCAGATTATCGACCGCATCGTCTCGCGGGTGGGCCGGCGCGTCGACGAGTCCTCGCCCATGGTCGACGCGCGCCTGCCCGACGGCTCGCGCGTCAACGCCATCATTCCCCCACTGGCGCTCGACGGCCCTTCGATTTCGATCCGCCGCTTCGGCACCGGTCCCATCGCCGGCAACCAACTGGTGCAGAACAAAAGCATTTCGCCGGAGATGATGGAAGTGCTTCAGGCCGCAGTCAAGGCCCGCATCAGCATCATCATCGCTGGCGGTACCGGCGCCGGCAAAACCACGCTGCTGAACATCCTTTCGCAGTCGATTCCCAACAGCGAGCGCCTGGTCACCATCGAGGACGCCGCCGAACTCCGCCTGGCGCAGGAGAATATCGTGCGCCTGGAAACCCGCCCCCCCAACATCGAGGGCCAGGGCGCTATCCGCCAGCGGCAACTGCTCATCAACAGCCTGCGCATGCGGCCCGACCGCATTATCCTCGGCGAGGTCCGCGGCGAAGAGGCCTTCGACATGCTGCAGGCCATGAATACCGGCCATGAAGGCTCGATGGCCACCATCCACGCCAATACCCCGCGCGATGCCCTGTCCCGCCTGGAATCCATGGTGGCCATGACCAACATGAACCTGCCGGAAAAATCCGTGCGGCAACAGATCGCCTCGGCCATCACCATCATCGTGCAGGCCCACCGCATGAGCGACGGCTCGCGCAAAATCACCTCCATCTCCGAAATCACCGGCATGGAAGAAAACGTGATCTCGATGCAGGAGATCTTCAGTTTCCAGAAAAAGGGCATCGGGCCCGACGGCCGCGTCATCGGCGCCTTCTTGCCCAGCCGCATCCGCCCCCGCTTCCTGGAGCGGCTGCGGGTCTCCGGAGTGATCCTGCCGCCCACCTTGTTTGAGCAAGAGACACCGGTGAATTGAAGGAGGCAGGAGCTAAGTACGAAGGGCCAGGAAACGCGTGCAATCCGGAAACAGGCATTCGCGATCCGGATGCACGGTTCGCGAATCAGTTTCCACGAATCTCGATGCTCGAGCGGTGAGAGGAAAGGAGGGTGCAATGGGCTTGATGATCATTCTGGTGTTCGTTGGCGTGTTCGCGCTGGTGGCGCTTCCGTTGCTGGCCTCAGGCCTGGCCCCTTCCAAAAATGCGCGCCAGGCGCTGGCCACCCTCGACTCGGCCATCCGCGCCGAGCTCCCCGAGGTGCGCCAGCAGATTCTGGACGTGCGCAAGAACGAACAGCTCAGCAGCATTCCCTGGCTGAACCGGAAACTGCATCGCCTGGAACTGATCCCCTTCCTGCGCCGCCGGCTGCAGCAGGCGGCGATTTCGTGGAGTCCCGGCCGGCTGCTGGCCATGACGGCGGCCTGTTTCGCGGTGCCTTCCTACCTGCTGCACCTGCGCTTCCCCGATCTTCTGCCCGCCCTGGGGGCAGGCGTCGCGATCGGCGCGCTGCCGTTCGGCTGGGTCATGTTCAAGCGCGGCAAGCGCATGAACAAATTTGTGGAGGTGCTGCCCGAAGCGCTCGACCTGATGGTCAGCGCCCTGCGCGCCGGCCACAGCCTGATCGCCGCCATGGGACTGGTGGCGCGGGAATGTTCCGAGCCGGTGAGCGGCGAATTCAAGATTTGCTTCGAGGAGCAGAATTACGGCCTGGAAATGAAGACCGCGCTCGACAATCTGCTCGAACGCGTGCCCATCCAGGATTTGCGCATGGTGGCCACCGCCATCATGATCCAGAAGGAGAGCGGCGGCAACCTGGCCGAGGTGCTCAACAAGACCTCGACACTGATCCGCGATCGCTTCCGCTTGAAACGGCAGATCAAAACGCATACCGCGCAGGGACGCATGACGGGCTGGGTGCTGACCCTGGTGCCCATCGCCCTGGGGTTCGCCATGTATCTCGTGAACCCCAAGATGATGAGCATTTTGTGGCACCGCGAAATTGGCATCAAGCTGATGTGGACTGCCGCAGGCATGATCGTGCTGGGCGGCTTCATCATTCAACGCATCGTCGACATCGATGTCTGAGGGTGACAGATGGAATTTGCAATTCTGAGCTTCGTGGCGGTGTTTCTGTTGGTGGGATGCGGCGGCGTGCTGCTGTTCTACCGCGAAACCATGCTGGAGCGCATCCATGAGGTCATCCATCCGCGCCCCAAGCCGAAAACCCTGCTGGAAACACTCGAAGAAACCAAATCCTCGGTGGGCCGCACCCTTCAGCGGCTCGAACAGATGTTGCCCAAGAGCCAGGCCGAGGTCTCCATCGTCGAGCAGCGCATGACCCGGGCCGGCTTCCGCGGCGAGGCCGCCGTCAAGGTTTTCTATGGCTGCAAAGTGCTGATGCCGGTTCTGTTCTGCTCAGTGGCTTTCTTCATCGGCCTGCACAAGCTCAGCCCGTTCTTCGTCTACGCCACCTGTCTGGCAGTCGGCTTCCTGGCGCCCGACTTCTGGCTGGGGAAAAGAATCTCCGCCCGGCAGAAGCGCATCCGCCGCGGCCTGCCCGACGTGCTGGACTTGCTCATCATCTGCGTGGAAGCGGGGCTCAGCCTCGACCAGGCCACGGCTCGCACTGCGGAAGAGTTGCACTCCGCCCTTCCCGACCTCTGCGATGAGCTGGGCATGGTGGTGCTCGAACAACGCGCCGGCCGGCCCCGCGCGGATGCCTGGAGAAACCTCTCCGAGCGCACCGACGAAGAAAGCGTGCGCAACCTGGTCTCCATGCTGGTGCAGGCCGAGCAATTGGGCACCAGCGTCGCCAAAACCCTGCGCGTCCACTCCGAGATGCTGCGCACCCAGCGGGTGCAGCAGTTGGAGGAGCAGGCCGCCAAAACTTCAGTCAAGCTGGTTTTTCCGCTGGTGTTCTTCATCTTTCCGGCCCTGTTCGTTGTGACGTTGGGACCGGCAGCCATCATGATGGTGGAATCGTTCGACAAATTGCTCAATCACTGAGCAGAGGGAGGGAGCAGTCTATGGAAACCACGCTATTGGTTCGGATCGTCGCCGGCGTTTTGTTCGTCGTTGTGCTGGGGCTTCTCGTACAGCGCCGCCGCACGCGCGTGAAGTAAGCATTCCATCCG